>DATBCN010000687.1:0-2568 GCA_036270475.1 Candidatus Angelobacter sp.
ATCTCCAACTGCGGCACAGCCGTGGTGTAGAAGCCCTGCTTTTCCACCAGGATTTTGTATGTTCCCGGCGGCAACTGCCGGAGTTGGGCGCTGCCGGAAGGCGTGGTGCGCTCCTGCGCCACCGTCTTGTCATTCTGTTGCACGATTACAATCACCAGCGGCAGTGGTTGGCCATTCTGGTCCATTACGGAGACTTGAAGTTGTCCGGGAGCAAGCGGCGCAGCCTGCCACAAGCCTTCGGCAAACGATGGCTGCGTGCCCAGGGCAAGGGCCAGGCAAAGCAGCGCTGCAAGAGCACGCCATTGAGTTTTGGCAGACATCGTTAAGACCACGAAAGGCCTCCCGAGACGGGCCCTATTCCCCTCTCGAGAAGTGGAAAGCTGGACCTATTGTATGTGAGCTGCTGGAGCATAACCAGTTACCATTTGGTCATGGACTGGGTCGATTTTGAAGACTGGGCCTCGATTTGAAGACTGGGCCGATTTGAAAAACTGACCCAGTGCTTGGGCCGTTTCTGAAACGGGTATAACCGCCCCCTAACGTTCGGTCGACACCAGTTTTGCGTTGGCGGGACCGTCACTGCGCAAATCTTGTTTTGCCGTGGAGCGGAGATAGTCTGCCAGGGCCGGAAAGTCGTCTGCCCGCTCTTCCAGGGATTGCGCCTGGTTCGCGGAGGAAGTTAGAAAAGCAAGAAAGCGTTGCATTAACTTCGCGCTCGGGAGCAATTCTTCGAGCCATAGAAATTGTCCCTGTTCGTTGACCTCCAGAAACCACCATTGTCCCCGCATGTCCACGGCAAAATCGAAGACGCCAAAAACAATCCTGGACTCTTGCGCAAAAGCCATGAGTGCGGCTTTGACTTCTGCGGGTGTTTCCATGCCCTCAACCTTTACCTTCCCCTGCCATGCATTTTGCCGCCAATCCAGCGCTCCCTTCAGGTCGTGCAAGGCAAATGAATAGACGCTCGCGCCCATCATCACGGTTCGCACATCGAATTGCTTGACAACCATCTCCTGGTAGATGGCCGGCGCATAGGTCAGCACATGGTCGGCAGGAAGCTTTGCCGGCGATATTTCAAATGCTTCGGTTACCGCCATTCCATTGGATGCTTCCTTTTTCCACACATGGGGGAAGAAGGCTTTACAGATAGTCCGGCCGTGATTTTTCTGAAGAAATGATTTCAGGGCCGCAGGCGAGTTGGACATCAACGCTCGCGGAACGTTAAATCCGCATGTTCTTGCCAGTTGGAGTTGAACAGCCTTGTTATTGATGAGCCGTGAAGAAGTGTATGGATTAATACACGTTACGGAAAGTCTTTCCAGCAGGTAAGCCAGCGAGTAATGGAACCAGCGATATTCCTCTTCTGCAAACGCCTTGTCAGCTTCACATAATTGCGGATGCAGGTTGGCCGGCTGAGGACGGCGGAACCAGAGCACGTCCCCTGGATCGAGAGGGTGTGGTCCAAACGCAATCTCGATTTCTGTATCCAGGAAGATGGCCGCCTGCTGCTCCTCAGTCCACCCAAGTCCGCTCCAGCATGCCGTTTTACATCCCGCCTGCTCCAGGCCCCACTTTACCGGAGCAGTATGGCTGTCCGCTTCACGCGCCAAAATAATAACTTTCATGTTTCGCGGTCGATTCGTTTCATTGCCAACCAGCCATGATGATGACGGGGCCGCGCCCAGCGGGACACCAGCCCCGTATTTATTTAGAAGATGCTGCACTCGCCGTCGTGAAAATCGGGAGGCTCGAAGGTGCAAGGCAGTGAGGTATGCAGGCTACTGCTCAGAATTTCCAGCTCTTCCGGGGCCAACTCATGAGCGCCGGTTCTTGCAAAAACTCTTTCATCGTAATTTGACATATCTTTCTCCTTTCTTGGTTGTTTGGATCACGCTGTTCAATTGGTGAGATGCACGCAAGCCAGCCGATTCTATGCCAGACGATCATGAAACAAACGTGAAATCTTCACGCAAAACACTGCTCGTTCCATTTTGGGAACAGCTAACTTCGCCATGTGCGTGGCTTGTAGTAAGCGCGCAGCAAATAGCAAGACGTCCATCGCGCCAGCGATGAAACTTCACTGGTGCGAAACTATTCAGATTGCGTGTGCGGGGCTGACTCCACGATGATTGGCTGCGGCTTTCTTATTTCCGCTTTGCCGCCTTCGGCCGCCTTGGGTTCAATCCTCTCGCCCATGCGTGCCCGTTCATCAAACTTGCCAAAAATCATCTTGCCCGCGGTGGTTTGCAGCACTGAGGTCACGGCAATGTCCACGTTTTTGCCAATCAGCTTCCGTGCATTGTCCACCACCACCATGGTCCCGTCGTCCAGATAGGCCACGCCCTGGTTGTATTCCTTGCCTTCTTTCAGGATGAACACCCGCATCGTCTCGCCCGGCAGCACGATCGGCTTCAGCGCATTGGCCAGCTCATTGATGTTCAATACTTCCACGCCTTGTAGCTGCGCCACCTTGTTGAGGTTGAAATCATTGGTGATGATCTTGGCCTCATACACTTTTGCCAGCTCAATCAGCTTCAGGTCAACCTCGCGGACCGTGGGAAAATCGTC
>DATBCN010000688.1:0-3740 GCA_036270475.1 Candidatus Angelobacter sp.
TGCATAATTATACATTCCACTGCATAATTATTCGGTATGACGAAATTGGCCAGGCAGCAATTGATTGTCGAACTCGCGCATGAAGGGCCCCT
This sequence comes from Candidatus Angelobacter sp., assembly GCA_036270475.1. Lineage (GTDB taxonomy): Bacteria > Acidobacteriota > Terriglobia > Terriglobales > Acidobacteriaceae > Angelobacter. Next base: position 93 of record DATBCN010000688.1, read on the forward strand.
GCCCAACCAGCAGGAGCTCTGCAAGGTGCTGGCGCGCCGGGGATTTCCGGTGACGCAGGCCACCCTTTCGCGCGACATCAATGAGCTGCGCCTGGTGCGGACATCCGAAGGCTACGCTCTGGCCAATGGCGAAGCCCCCAGTGAGCCGCTGCCCGCGGTTTCGCGGGTGGTGCGGGATTTTGTGCGCGAAGTCCGGCGGGCCCAGAACCTGCTTGTGATCAAGACCACCTCCGGCAGCGCCCAGCCGGTGGCCCTGGCCGTGGACGGCGAAGGCTGGGAAGAAGTTGTGGGCACCGTCGCCGGTGATGACACGGTGCTCATCATCACGTCTGACAACAAAAGTGCTAAAAAGCTGCAGACGCGCCTTGAGGACATGCGCGCCTGATGCCGCAAACAATCCAGCCCGCGGTTGTTGGAGCAACCGGCTATGCCGGTTTTGAATTGGCGCGTTTGCTCGCCCGCCATCCTCATGCCAAAAAGCCGGTGCTCTTCACGCGCAACGGTGAGAGCGGCGCGACGGCAAAGCTGGACGAACTCTACCCCCACGTCAGCGGCAATGGCGGCTATCCCCTGGTGCCTTTTGACTGGCAGACTGTGCATGCTAAAGGCGTGGATGTGCTGTTGCTGGCCACGCCGCATGAGGTGTCCCGCGAGTTGGTGCCTGAAGCGATGGAGCGGGGCGTTCACGTCATCGACCTGAGCGGCGCATGGCGGCTGGGCACGCCGGAGTATCGCGCCATTTACAACTTCAAAGACGCGGACCCTGCGCTTGCGGACAAACTCACCGCGCAGGCGGTCTATGGAATCCCTGAACTGCATCGCGACGAATTGAAACAAGCCGAGCTGGTGGCCAATGCCGGATGTTACGCCACGTCGATCATCCTGGCCCTTGCACCGCTGGTACGCGCCGGGCTGGTCGATCTTGATCACGGAGTGGTTTGCGATTCCAAGTCCGGCGTTTCCGGGGCAGGCAAGCAGCCGACGCAGAAAACGCATTTTGTGGAAGTGGCGGAGAACCTTTCCGCTTACTCGGTCTTCAATCATCGCCACACCGGAGAGATTCTGGAGCAGCTTGGCCTGCTCCCGGAGCAGCTCATATTCACGCCGCATCTGCTGCCTATCCCAAGGGGAATCTTGTCGACGATCTATGTGCGCTTGAACTCAGCGATGGCCGCGGACGCGATTGCAGATTGCCTGAAGAAGTTTTACTCGGCATCCCCGTGGGTCCGGGTCTTCCCTGCCGGCAAGCTGCCGCAGATCCAATATTCGTTGCATACCAATTATTGCGATGTCGGTTTTACGCTGGCGCCGGACGGCAAGCGGCTGGTGATTGTCTCCTGTCTCGACAACCTGGTGAAGGGCGCAGCAGGACAGGCAGTACAGAACATGAACCTGGTCTTTGGATGGAATGAAGAGGAGGGCCTGAGATGAAGATTGTGGTCAAGCTTGGCGGAGCCACGCTGGAAGACGCCGCGCTGCTGCATCGGGCGGTGCTGGCCATAAAGCAGCTTGCCAGCGAGCACCAGGTCGCCGTAGTCCACGGCGGCGGCAACGCCCTAACACGCATGCTGGCCCAGATGGGCAAGCAGAGCCAGTTCATTGACGGTCTGCGCGTTACGGATGCGGAGACGCGCGACTTTGCCGTAATGGTGCTGGCCGGCCACATGAATAAAAAGCTGGTGGCCGCGCTGGGCAGTGTGGGCCAATCGGCCATGGGGCTTTGCGGCGGCGACGGACAGGCTTTCCGTGCGCGCAAAAAAGTCACTCTGGGGCACGATCTTGGCTTTGTGGGGGAGATTTCTTCGGTTGATCCGCGCTGGATTGATGCCATATGGCAGCAGGGCTGCATTCCCGTGATTTCAAGCATCGCGCTGGGCAGTGATGGCCAGTACTACAACATCAACGCCGACCAAATGGCTTCTGCCTGCGCCGTGGCTTGCCATGCCAATGCTTTGATCTTTCTTACGGACGTTTCCGGAGTGAAAGATGCTGACGGGTTAGTGATCCGCTGGCTTGATCTGGGTATGGCAGCGGCGCTTACGCAGCAATCCGTAATCGCCGGCGGCATGCTGCCCAAGCTGCAAGCCTGCAAGGATGCTCTGCTGCACGGCGTGAATCGAGTAAGGATTTTGCCCGCAGCGGAAGTGGAAGCTCTGCCGGAGTTTTATTTCGCCAAGATCGAATCGGGAACGGAGGTTCTGGTCGCTTGAATCTGGAGCAAGTAAGCAAACTCGAATCCAAACTGCTGGTCTCAACCTATGACCGCTATCCAGTGCTGCTGCACAAAGGACGCGGCGTGTACCTGTATGACAACAAGGGCCGCCGTTATCTCGACCTGTTGAGCGGCATCGGGGTGAATGCGCTGGGGTATGCGCATCCGGCGATTACCAAGACGATCGCGCGGCAGGCGAAGCTGCTGGTGCATACGTCGAACCTTTTTTACCACGAATATCAAGGGCGGCTGGCGGCGGCGCTCACCAGGATTTCCGGCATGGACCGCGTGTTCTTTACCAACAGCGGAACAGAAGCGTGGGAAGGCGCTCTGAAACTGGCGCGGGCCTATGCGCAGGCAAACTGCGTGCCGGGCGAGCAGCCAAAGTTCCGGATTCTTGCGCTGGAGCATGCTTTCCACGGCAGGACTTTTGGGGCCATGTCCACTACGCATAAAGAGAAATATCGACTTCCCTTTGCGCCGGTGGTGCCGGGAGTGGAGTTTGTCCAGTTCAATGACGTGGCTGATCTGGAACGAAAATTTGACTCAACCGTCTGTGCGATTGGGTTTGAATTTGTGCAAGGCGAGGGCGGCATCCGTCCGGTAAGCCGGGAATTTGCCGAGACGGCACACAAGCTGGCACGCAAGCACAACGCACTGCTCATCGCCGATGAAATCCAGAGCGGTATGGGACGCACCGGAAAATGGTTCGCCTACCAGCATTATGGAATCCAGCCAGACCTGGTTACCGTGGCCAAGCCAATCGCCGGCGGACTGCCGCTGGGCGCTCTGCTGGCCACGGAAAAAGTCTCTGGATGCATTCATCCGGGCATGCATGGAACAACATTTGGCGGAGGGCCGCTGGCCTGCGCGGTGGCGCTGCAATTGGTAACTATCCTGGAAAAAGAAAAGCTGCTCAACCATATTCAAAAGACCGGCAGTTATCTGATGGAGCAGTTCCACAAATTGCAGAAGAAGCATTCCGGCATTGTTGAAGTCCGGGGGCAGGGGCTAATGGTTGGCATGGAGATCGAATCCGCCGATCTGGCAAAACAGGTTTTTCAGCAGATGCTAAAGCTGGGCACAATCGTGAACCGCACGGACGAGTCGGTAATCCGGCTGCTGCCGCCTTTCATCATCAAGAAAAAACACATTGACACGGCCGTACGCCAGTTCGACCAGGTCCTGGCGAAAAGCACAACGGCAGTTATCACCACGGGGAGGAGCAAACAAACATGATGCCAGCCAGGATGTACGATCTTACAGCCATGAAAGCGCCGGTGGAACAGCCGGCTATTTGCCGCGATCTGGTTTCCACGCAGGATTTTTCTCCCGCGGAGACCACGTCACTGTTCGAGCTGACGCACATCATCAAGCATCGGCCCGCCGATTTCCGGGGCGCGCTTGCCGGGAGGCAACTGGTCTTGTTCTTTGAA
>DATBCN010000689.1:0-2982 GCA_036270475.1 Candidatus Angelobacter sp.
GACCCCGGCTTGTTTCCCCCCACCTCAGCACCCATCTCTGTGACGAAGATTTCCAGGCGTTTTTTCAGCGCGTCGCGGCCACGGATCAGGCGGGATTTTACGGTCCCCAGCGAAATCTGCAGCACTTCTGCTATCTCTTCATAGGCGAGCCCTTCAATATCGCGCAGCACTACGGTTGTACGATACGGCTCGGCAATTTGTTTCAATTCCAGTTCCACCCGCGCGCGCACTTCTTCGTGGGCGAAAACCTCCATCGGAGATTCCCGCTTATCGGCAAGCGTGTCGCACAGGCCAAATGAGTTCCCGTTCTCATCCACGTGCGCTTCCATGGAAGTCTCTTTGCTCTTGTGGCGGAACCACCAGCGCCTCTGGTTGGAAGCCTCATGGATGGCGATCCGGTAGAGCCAGGTCTTCAGGCTGCATTCGCCGTTAAACCTCTTCATGCCGCGAAAGACTTTAAGGAAAACTTCCTGGGTGGTGTCCGCGGCGTCTGCAGGGTCAGTCAGAATGCGGTACACCAGGCTGTAAATCGGCTGGTGATAATGAGACACAAGCCAGTTGTAAGCCTCTTCAGAACCAGCTTTCAGCTCCGCTACAATTGAGGCTTCCTCGGCTCTTACACCGATTGCGCTGGCAATGTTTCCCAATGCTGTTGCTCCCGCCAGTTTTCGCATGGCGTCACCCCAATTTTCTCAAGTTATGGGCGCCGCTACAACTCCCTATTCGAGTAACGGCGGTAACCATCTATGGGAACAGCAATTCCTTCAAATAGTTAGACCCCGGTCCGGGGCAGGAAGTTCCAGAAACTTGGGATTCTAGTGGGGTGAGCCCGCAGACTGGACAGGGGCCGTAACCGGCGATGCGGGCGGTGGCGAAGTCTTTTTCTTTGTTGGCCTTGCGGGCTTTTTAGCGGGTTGCTCATCTTCATCGATCACGATGACCTTTTTCCCGCTCACCGGTGTTCCCGGGGCTTGGCGGGCCTGGGTGGCATTGCCGGCTGGTGGCCGGTTTGCGCTCTCCAGCCGCACCGCCGCCTGCTCTATATATACAGATAGGTTTTTTCGCGCTGACTCCAGTGAGGCGCAATCCGCCGCCAGCGGTTCAAACTCTTCTTTCTTCCCCAGGCTCCCAGCCACATCAGCCAGATAGTTCAGGTTTTCATAAAGCACATTCAAGTTGTGATACAGCTTAAAGCTGGCGGCAACGCTGCCCCGGCTCGATTGCACATCCGTAACCATTCCCGGCAGAGCGTTGGCAATGTTCTTCTGCAGTGATTCCGCAATCTGCTGCAATTGCTGCCTCTGTTCAGAGTCCGTCTTCCATTTTTCAATCCGCAGCTTGCTGATGTTTACGCTGGTGGTACTTGTTACCTGCTGCACTTCCTGCAATATGGCGTTGAGATTGGCGACCGGCGGCTGTTGCGGCTGCGGTGCCACTGGCTGCTGTATGCGCTGCGCGGGCGCGGCCTGTGCCGGCGCCTGCGCCGCAGCACTATATCTAACAAAAAATAAAAGCGCTACGACTGCCGTGAACGCAGTTTTCATGGGGGAACACTCCTGCACTAACTTAAGATGAGAATCGCGGCCCGTGGGGTTACTTCATCTCAACCCTTACTGTTCCGCCGGCCATCCCAAAGTGCAACTTAACAGGATACACAAAAGCAGGTATTCGCATGCACATAAGTCAATTCCCAAGCCTCCTGGCTGAAACGCTGAGGCTAGTGCTTCTTCGTGTTAAGAATTGTCATCTAGGCCGCATCACGGAAACTTTGCCCAAAATCCGCCATCTAAATAATTAACTCAACAGTTAACTCTGTGCAGTCGATATAAGGAGGGGCAAAATGAAAAAGGCCCTGCATTTATCTTTAGCGCGTTTATCTTTAACGATGGCTCTTGTTCTGGGAACATCAGGAATGGCATTAGCAATTCCGGTTGACCAGTCCACGGCCAGCGCAAATACGCGCATTGACCAGCGGCTTTCCGGCAAAGTCCGCCATGAGCTTGCGATGATTCCGCAATTCACTCTTTTTGACAACCTTGCCTACCGCGTTGATGGTGGCACAGTCACGCTAACCGGTCAGGTACGCGACGCAATTGTTAAGGACTCGGCTGAAAAACGGGTCAAACATCTGGAAGGCGTAGAGCGCGTGGACAACCAGATCGAAATATTACCGGCTTCATTCAATGACGACCGCATACGGCGTCAGGTGGCGCGGGCCGTGTTCAATGATCCGCGTTTGTCCGAGTATGCAATCCAATCCGTGCCGCCGATTCATATCATCGTGAAACACGGTCATGTGGACCTGGAAGGCGTAGTGCGGACGCAGACCGAGAAAGACGACGCTTTTATCCGCGCCAACGGCGTACCCGGTGTTTTCTCAGTGGAAAATAATCTGCAGGTGGAGCAGCCCAAAAAAAGCTAACCATTAACGGACCAGAATTGAATCAGCACTGCCCGGAGTGAACCAAGCGCTCCGGGCAGTGCTGCGCGGGCCTACAGTACTTGTCACTCCCTAAAATCGCCCATCACGAACCGAAGCACCTGCCGACAGCTTGTAACATCCGCAAACTCAAGTCCGCATGCCAGACCACTATGTCAAACTGATAGCGTGCCGTGAAGCGGTCGCATTACGTTTGTTCTTGTAGCAATGTGACATAGTCTTAACCGGTGGTCGTGCTCTGTTGGACAATAGCGCGAGCATCGCCGAAAGTTACAGCCTATTCAATCCGGTGGTACGGCTAGACACCGAAACGGGTAGTGGGTAACTTAAACTTACCCACCACCCAAAAAACCAAAAAGGAGAGGCAGGTTCTCCTCTCCTTACTTAGTTCGCCGGGGCAGGCCAGCTTGCGTGCCAGCCCGGCTATAAATTGCGCTGTCCAATAACGTTGTCCAGTAACAAGGAACGACAGCGGCAAAAGCTTTTTAGAACAGCCGGAAATCCACCTCAAAGTTCATCGCTACGGCCACGGGCGTGCCGTT
>DATBCN010000690.1:0-1673 GCA_036270475.1 Candidatus Angelobacter sp.
GGGCCAGAGAGCCGGCGACGCGCTGTTCCATGGTAAGCACGCGGAACATGGGCAGGTCACGGTCCAGCTCATGAAGTTCATGATTCACGGCGGAAGCCAGCGCGGCCGGGTCCGTTGTGGTGCGCAGGACCACGTTCATGCTGCGGCTGATGAACTGGCTCTGCGGCATGTAGAGGGCGATGCGTGAATCAGAGTCCAGCGCGTCCTGCTTGATGCGGCCCACCACGCCTACCACGGTGGCCCACTCCGGTTTGGATGCGAGATCGCCAAAGCTGATGCGTTTGCCCAGCGGGTCCTGATTGGGCCAGAGCTGCTGGACCATGAATTCATCCACCAGCAGCACGCGCGGCTTGTCTGCCGTGTCTTGATCGTTAAAGAGGCGGCCTTTGAGCAGCGGAATTTGCATGGCCTCAAAGTAATGTCCGCTCGCGATCCGTTCATCGGCGTTGATAAAAGTCTCACCTGGCGGAAGGGCGCGGCCTTCCACGGTGATTGGGCCCCAGGCAAACATCTCACTGAGCGGCAGTGAGGAAATGCCTCCTGCCACCGTGGCCCCGGGCAGGCGCTCCAGGCGCTCCCACAGTTGGCGATAGGTGGCCCGCACCAGTTCCGGGTCTTTATATTTCTCACTGCTCATGGTGATTTCCATGGTCAGCACGCTGCTGGGATTGAATCCCGGAGGGACGTTTTGCAGGCGTATGAAGCTGCGGAGAAGGAGTCCGGCCACAATCAGGACAACCACGGAGATGGCGAGTTCAGTCACCACCAAAAGGCGGCGCAGGTTATTGCCGCGTCCCCACATGGCGCTGGCGCCGGCGGACCCGCGATCAGAATCTTTCAACACCATATGCAGGTTGGGTCGCGCCACGCGCAGGGCAGGCGCCAATCCAAACAATAGCCCCGAGGCCACGGAGATCAGCAAGGTAAACAAAAGCGCATCCGCACTGATGCTCACTTCAGCGAGGCGGGGAACGCTTTTAGGACCAAGAACATGGGTCCAGTGAATGCAGACGATGGCCAGCAGAATACCCAGCACACCGCCGCCAATCGCCAGCAGGACGCTTTCCGTGAGCAACTGGCGGATGATGCGTCCGACGCTGGCGCCCACGGCGGTGCGCACGGCAATTTCCTTTTGCCGACCCATGGCGCGGGAGAGCAGCAGGTTGGCCACGTTGACGCAGGCAATCAACAGAACGCAACCCACGGCAGCCAGCAAAAGCCACAATGTGTGGCGCACATTGCCCACCACCTGTTCCAGCAGCGGCAGTATCACAAAAGTAAGCCCGCCATTGGCGGGATAAACGTCAGGATGCGCCTGGCGCAGACGAGCGGTAATCGTGGCCATTTCAGCGCGGGCCTGCTGCAGGGTTACACCGGGCAGCAGCTTGGCCATGATGTTGAAATCCTCGTGCCCGCGCACTTCCGCCGCGGAGGCGGGCAATGGCAAAGGGATGAGGATGTCCGCCTGGTCTCCGCCATCGAGAATAGGCAGGACTTCATGCGGCAGGGAAAAGCTCTTGGGCAGGACCCCGATCACTTGATAGATGTGGGAGTTTATCGTGATCCGCCGGCCAACTATTTCCTGGGCGGAGCCATAGCGCCGCTTCCACATGCCGTAACTGAGCACTGCTACGTTGGGAGAGCCCACGCGGTCATTCTCTGGAGCAAACAGG
>DATBCN010000691.1:0-21934 GCA_036270475.1 Candidatus Angelobacter sp.
AACTTTATGAGCCTATTCCAGATCGCGAAGTACTTAAGTTAGCCGGAGATAGGGTGCGTTGGGTTCGTCTCGATAAACTTCTTTTCGAGGCAAAGCTCACCTCATCGAAATCAGAGGCTTCGCGAAAAATTAAAGAGGGAGCAGTCAAAATCGGACAGAAGCAAATTCCTGCTAAAGTTACTAGCCTTGTGCTCGAGGTGCCTAGCGAAATGGTCATATCTTTGGGACGCAAAGTCTGCAGGATTCAGATTATCCTTTGATCTCCGACATCGCGCTGTTTCACCCTGACGTGTCGAGCAAGGCCGTCGAGCTGTTTAAAAGCATCGGGGCTGATATACAAATCCTGGATAGTCTCCAAGACACCGCGAATATTCGTGCAGCCCTCATCTTTGGCGGCGATGGCACAGTCCATCGTCATCTTCCGGCGCTCCATCAACAGAAAATACCCATGCTGGTTGTTCCAGCAGGCAGCGGCAATGATTTTGCCAAGGCGCTGGGAATTCGCAATAAAGAGCTTGCCTTGCAGGCGTGGAAGCAGTTTTGTACGGAAGGCAACAACGTCAGGGAGATCGATCTGGGGGTGATACGCGCAGGCAGTCAAGAGATACTTTTCTGCTGCGTGGCAGGAGCGGGGATGGATGCGGGGGCCAACGCTCGCGCGAACCGAATGCCAGCCTGGCTTAAGCGCCGGGGTGGATATATGCTTGCGGCGCTGCAATCCCTGGTGGCCTTTAAGCCGGTGGAGATTAGCGTATCGACGGGAGAAAGGAAAATCCGGCGGCAAGCGTTCTTTATTGCGGTGGGCAATGGGCATCGATACGGGGGCGGAATGAGAGTCACGCCACAAGCTCGCCCCAACGATGGGTTGCTGGACATATGCGTGGTCAGCAAGATGAATAAATTCAAACTCTTGTGCTGGGTGCCGACGATCTTTTTTGGCGGCCATCTGCGGCTTAAGCAGGTTGAATATTTTCAGGCGCCGGTGGTGCGAATCGAGGCTGGGCGCGTGCTTGAACTTTACGCTGACGGGGATTATGCCTGCGAGACGCCATTGGAAATCAGGGTAATACCGCGTGCTTTGCGCGTAATTGTGCCCGGATAGGCCCCTATCTCGCTGTAATCAAAACGGTTCTTGACGCGGGAACCTATTTCAGGTGGAATAAAGACCATGACCAAAGCCGATTTGATTGAAGAGGTTTCGCGCCTGGCGGAGCTGACCCGCAAAGACAGTGAAATTATCGTGGAAACGATTTTTGACAGCGTGGTCCGCTCTTTGCGATCAGGCGACAAGATTGAAATCCGCGGCTTTGGCAGTTTTCGCACACGGCAGCGAAAACCGCGCGTAGGCCGCAATCCCAAGACCGGTGCGCGCGTGGAAGTGCCCGCCAAGAAGATCCCTTATTTCAAACCCAGCAAAGAACTTAAGGACGTGATCAATCACGGAAAAGCGGCGGAAGCGCCAGCGCCTGCTGCCGAAACTCCAACTTCATAACAGCAACGCCGATATGGGCGCTGGAATCGATAGTCCCGCTGAATTTACGCGGATTGACGCGTGGGGCAGTTATTTTCCGAAATCTGCGGAACCATAATCCAATTCCACCGCTGGCCGCTCCTAAACAACCCAACAGGGACAGGAAAGTAGCTGTTGCGGGCAGACGGCGACTCCCCTGTGCATCATTCGATTGCTGATTCTGGTTGATCTGTGGCGTAGTGGCGTTGCCGGTGTCCTCTTCCAGTTCTTGCCTTGCCGATGCAGGTGGCTGTGTTTCCCGTCCACTTGGCCCCTGATTCGCCAGAGTTGGCTGCTCCGGGTTTTGCGGGCCAGACTGAACGCCGGAGCTTGGTGATTGGGGCGCTTGCTCAGAAGTTCCTGCCCCCAGCGGGGGCATGTTTTTTAGCCATGTTTACGCCAACCTTGCTGCTTAACATTCTTTCCACATCTTCATTGCTCAGGATGCGGGCCTTGTGCGCGTTGTTACCGTTCTTGTAGCGGCCTGAGGCTTCCACCACGCCATAGGCGGAGGGTGCAGCGGACTCTGGACCGCTATTGACTGAAATGATTGAAACTGAAGGCTCCAGATCGTTGGTGGGCTGCTCTGCCGGCGGATTGGCTGGAGCGGCGCTCCCCGAGTCGTTGCCCACATCCACTGAGCTGGTTGAATAAGCCGCTGGTTCCACGGGGGCCGCAGAACTGGCTCCAACACTGCTAAAGCCGGCGCGGCCAGCGTCACTGATTCCAGCCGTGGGTGCCGGAGTCGGTAGGGTAACTGTCGGGGTCACCAGGATTGGGCCTCCAAAAGGACCATTGGCCGGAGTGAGAGAAGTTTGATTCGCCGACTGGCCCTGTGCAAATGTGGCCGACACTACGGTTAACACTGCCATAAGCAGAATTTTGCGTGACACGATCTTGCTAGACATCATCTTGCGGGACATAGACCACCCCTGACGTATTCCTAGAAAGATTGGATTACTCAAAGATGAACAGAGGATGCCAGCTCACAACCATTTCGAGGAAAGGCATTGGGAGGGATAGTCAGCTTCCCACAAATCTTGCATACAAGCTGCGCGCCACGGAGGTATCGTTGGTGCCTTTGATTATGGCGCGGCCGTCAGGGAACAGGGTCATCTCGAAGGGATCGCGCCAGAATTTGAGCACAAAGGCGTTGTGCTTGACCGTGCCGTGTGCGCCCAGGCGGGCTGACATCTCGGCAAAATCAACGGGACGGTTGCGTTCGTGGATCTGCACGGAGTTCCTGCCACACAAGGTGATTTGCGGACGGCGTTCACCCGCTAGGTGGATGAACTCACGTTTCTCACAGGTCTGGCAGCCGGGGCGAGGACGCGCAGCGGCAATTTCAGCCTGTTCATTGCTCCAGACATCGAAAGAAAGCAAAGTCCGGCGCAGCTTGTCGTTGGCGCCCACAAGAAATTTGATGGCCTCGGTCGCCTGAATGGATCCAACCAGGTTCACGGCGCTGTTCAGGATGCCCGCCGTGTCGCAGGTCTCCACCGTACCTTCAGGTGGAGCAGGGAACATGCAGGTCAGGCAAGCCGTTTCACCGGGAATCACGTTCATGGTGACGGCGTAGGCGGCCACGGCCGCAGCATAGATCCAGGGCTTGCCGTGCTTCACAGCAAAGTCGTTGATCAGATAGCGGGTTTCAAAATTGTCCGTGGCGTCAAGAATCAGGCTGGCTTCAGCGAGCAGAGTTTCAATGTTTTCCGGCGTCAGGTCCGCCACCTCAGCTTTGGCCTGAACTTCTGAATTGAATGCACTGATCTTGCGCACTGCAGCCACTGCCTTGGGCAGGGATTCGGCGGCGTCCGCTTCGTCAAACAGAGACTGGCGCTGCAGATTGCTGGGTTCCACGTAGTCGCGGTCGATAATGAGCAGGCGGCCCACTCCGGCGCGGGCCAGCAACCCGGCGACGCAGGCGCCAGTAGCGCCGCAGCCAACAATCGCCACCTGGCCCTGGGCCAGCCTGGACTGACCTTCCCGTCCGATCCCAAAAAAAAGCACCTGGCGTGAGTATCGATCTTCAAACTGCATGGCACATTTATTATAGGTGTTTGAAGACGAAGGAGTTTATGCGTTGAGCGTTTGTCCCTTTGACCATTTGTGCGCTTAAACCATTGGTCCGTTGAATCATTGATCCGTTTAAATCGGGGCAGCTTACAATGCTCTGAAAAAGTTTGTACGTGCAACTAAGGTCCAATCTGCCGCCATCCAAGTACACAAAACGACTTCCAATTAAGGGGCTGATATTGCCGCGCTGCCGAACAGTGTGCCGGGCGATAGTGCTTTGTCTTGGCGTGTGCGCGGCCCAGGAGCAATCCCCCGCAGTCCAAAATCCAGTTTCCCAGGCAGCGGCCAGTCAAGATTCCAAGGCCCAGCCCGCAACCATACCGTCGCCTTCGCCCGCTCCGCTTCCGACTGCCTCTGCCACTCCGTCTGCAGGGTCGCAGATCTCGGGCGGGATCAATAGCTTGCAGGGGATCAAAGTCGCCCAGATACAGATCAACAGCCCTGGAGTTGACAATCCTGATGCGCTGTTGCCGATCCTGCCGCAGAAAGCGGGCGAGCCGCTGGACAAATACAAACTTCGCCAGTCTGTTCAGGCCCTTTACAACACAGGCCGGTTTGGTGAGATACAGGTTGAGGCGCAACGCACCCCCAGCGGAGAGGTGGTGCTTGTTTTCGGTGCGCGTGAGAATTATTTCTTCGGGTCGATTCTGGCCGAAGGATCATCCGCGCATCCCAGTGACAACCAGCTTGTGAACGCCAGCAAACTCAATCTGGGCGAACAATACAGCGAAGAGAAGATCAATGCCGGCATCCAGGGCATGCAGCGGACGCTGCAGGAAAACGGCTTTTATCAAGCCACGATCAAGCCTTTCTATGAGTGGGATTCACGCAACCAGCAGGTCAAGGTGGAATTTGCCATTGACCGGGGCAAGCCTGCGCGCGTGGGCCTGGTTAGCGTTACCGGCGCGCCCGGTTACAGTGCGGAAGAAATTCGCAACATCGGCAAGCTGCGCTCGGGCGACAAGGTGACGGCAGCCAAGTTGACGCGGGCGCTGCAACGGCTCCGCAAACGTTACCAGAAGAAGGAACGGCTGGAAGCGCAGGTCACCATGACGCAGCGGCTTTACCATCCTGAGACCAATCTGTTGGATTACACCTTTGAGATCAATCGTGGCCCCGTGGTTGACGTTAAATTGGAAGGCGCCAAATTGCGCCGCGGCCTGGTCAAGAAATATGTCCCAATTTTTGAGGAAAGCGCCGTGGATGAAGACCTGCTCAATGAAGGAGCGCGCAACCTGCGCGATTATTTCCAGACCAAAGGCTATTTTGACGTGAAGGTGACATACGAGCAGAAAGAGGAACCGGGAACAGAAAAGCGCGATGTAGTCTTCCATATTGAGAGGAACCAGCGGCACAAGCTGGCGGAGTTGACGATCCAGGGCAACCACTATTTTCGCCGGGAGGACCTGCGGGAGCAGATGCTTATGCAGCCTGCCGGCGGCCTGTTGCTCTATGGTTTGTTCAGCCAGTCCATTCTGGCGCGCGACGTGCAGTCGATTGAAAATCTTTACCACACAAATGGTTTTCTGCAAGCCAAGGTCACGCCTGAAGCACAGGACAATTACGGCAAACAGGGCCACATCAGAGTCATGCTCACGATCACCGAGGGCGTGCAGACCGTGGTGGGCAAGGTGCTGATTGAAGGGAATGAAGCCTTGCCGGAAGGCCAGATTCGTGGGCTAATTACCGCTTCTGAAGGCCAGCCTTATTCCGATTCCATGGTGATTACTGACCAGACGGTAATTCTGGATGGATACTACAATCTCGGTTTTCCCAAAGTCCGGTTTGAGTACACCACGCAGCCTGAAGCCGATGCTCCCAACAAGATTGACGTTACTTACAAAATTACGGAAGGCCCGCAGGTCTTTGTCGACAAGGTGCTGATTGCCGGGCTCAACTATACGCGTCCGTTTGTGGTGGAACGCGAAGTCAAGATTGGCGGCGGCGACCGCCTGAGCCAGAACCAGATGCTCGATTCCCAGCGCCGGCTCTATGACATGGGCATCTTCAATGAAGTGGGCGTGGCGGTGCAGAATCCCGAGGGCGACGCAATCAACAAGAGCGTCAATTTCCAACTCGCTGAAGCGCGGCGGTATACGTTTAACTATGGTTTGGGCCTGGAGGTACAGACGGGCCAGCCAAGCGGCGTTACCAATCCGCAGGGGAGCGCCGGTGTTAGTGGGCGCGTTTCATTTGACGTAACGCGGCTCAACTTTCGCGGCCGCGACCACACCATCACGCTCAAGACCCGCTACGGCAACCTGGAAAAACTGGCGCTGATTGGCTATGGCGCGCCGCGTCTTTTTGATTCGCAAAACCTCACGCTTGATTTCACGACCTTCTATCAGCAGACCAATGACGTGCGTACCTTCACGTCGAAACGGCTGGAAGGATCGGCTTCCATCAAGCAAATCCTGAATCGCGCCACTACGCTGCTGTATCGCCTGACCTATCGCCGCGTGAGCACTGACAATCTGGTGATTGATCCTAACCTGGTGCCGCTGTTTTCCCGCGCCGTGCGCGTGGGCATGCCTGACTTCAGTTACATACGCGATACGCGCGACAACCCGATTGAGTCACTCAAGGGCACGTTCTCAACGTTTGACCTTGGCGTTGCTTCCGGCGTCTTTGGCTCGCAGGCCAGCTTTTCCAGGTTGGTGGTGCAGAATTCCAGTTATTATCAGTTTCATAAACGGCGCTGGGTGTTTGCGCGGTCTACTCGGATCGGCGTGGAAGAGCCGTTCGGGGCAACGGATTTTGCGCCACTTCCGGAACGCTTTTTTTCCGGCGGCAGCACATCGCATCGCGGGTTTGGCATCAACCAGGCCGGCCCGCGCGACTTGACCAGCGGTTTCCCTCTGGGTGGCGAGGCGTTGTTCCTGAATAATCTTGAGGTGCGGACGCCGCCGCTGCCCTTTCCCTACGTGGGCAACAATCTGAGCGCGGTTTTATTTCATGACATGGGAAACGTCTTCTCCACCGCGGGAGACATGGCCAACAGCATTTTCAAGTTCTCGCAGCCGGACCGCAGTCTGTGTTTGAACCCGGCCTCAGGGAGCTGTAACTTCAATTACGTATCGCATGCCGTAGGTGCGGGCGTGCGCTACCGCACACCGATTGGTCCGGTGAGTTTTGATGTGGGCTATAACCTGAATCCGCCGGCTTTCCCCATCTCCGCGCCTGCTACGGGGAGTCCGTCGTCACAAGTACTTAAGCACTTGAATTTCTTTTTCAACATAGGGCAGACGTTTTGATGACCGCGCTCCTCCATCTCGTTGTTCTGCTGTTGCTCGTCGGAACCGGGCAATCGCAGGTGGTGGACCGCATGGTCGCAGTGGTGAACAAGCGCGTGATCCTGGAGAGCGAACTGGACCAGGCCGCGCGCGTGGAATTTCTAATGCAGGGCAAACCGATTGAAAGTCTGGCCCAGACAGACAGAGGTGCTGTCCTGGAGCGGCTTATTGATCGCGCGTTGCTCGACCAGCAGATCGTGAATCCGGCCATGCTTGATCCCACGCCAGAAGAACTGGCGGCCAAGATCAAGGAAGTCCGGTCCGGCATTCCCGGCGCGGCCACCAATGAGGGCTGGAATGCCTTGCTTGCCGGTTACGGCCTGACGCAACCAGATGTTGAAGAACAAGTCACCTCAGAAATCCGCATTCTTCGGCTCATAGACCTGCGTTTTCGTGGGCTGGTCCGCGTGGAAAAAGAAGCCATCGCGGCCTATTACCAGGACCATTTTTTGCCTGAACTGCGCAAGCGCAAAGCTGCCGAGCCAAAACTTTCCGAGGTCTCGGATAAGATCGAACAGGTCCTGATAGAGCAGGAAATTGACAACCTTCTGAGCGGCTGGCTCAAAACCTTGCGCGCCCAGGCGCATATCGAGAAGATGTTGCCGGCGGCCCCGCTTTCCGGCGCAGGGGCCGGGCCATGAGCGCCAAAACCGATGCAAGCATCACGCCGCCTCCGAGTGGCACGAAGAAGCGCAAACTCCGCCGCATCATGCTCGTCACGGGGCTGGTGTTTACGGTTTTCCTGGCTGGACTGGTCATTTACCTAAACAGCGACGCTTTCCGTGAGTCTGTACGCCAGCACGTGATCGCCGAGTTGCACCAGATGACCGGAGGCAAAGTTGAACTGGAATCGTTTAGCTGGAAGCTCTCCACGCTGCGGTTTGAGGCGCGCAATGTAACCATCCATGGACGCGAAGCGGCAGGAGAAGTTCCATATGCCCACGCGGACCGGATCGCCGTTGAAGCCAAGGTCGTTTCTTTTTTTTCGCGCAAGATATCACTGGAAAGCGTAACGCTCGATGGTCTTGTCCTGCATCTAATGGTGTACCCCGACGGCAGCACGAACCAGCCTTCGCCCCTGTCTGCCACGGCGAGCAGCGAAACTCCAACGCAGAGCCTATTTGATCTTGCGGTGAAACAAATTACGGCGCGCAAGGCCACGCTCATGCTGGACCAGGAGAAAATTCCGTTCGACCTGGACGGCAAGGGCATCTCAGCCGGCATGACCTTTGTTTCCAGCCAGCAGGCGTATGACGGCCATCTGGATTTCACGCCGCTTGTCATCGCGTACGGAAACTCAGCTCCCGTGCAGGCCGAAGTGCATCTCAACTTTCTGCTGCGCGCCAAAGAGACTGAGATCAAGTCGCTCAAGCTCGCCACGAAGAGTTCCCGGCTGGAGGCGAGCGGCGCCGTGCGCAATTACAGCAACCCTGAAGTTACGCTGCAATACCAGGCAACGCTGGACCTTGCCGAAGTGGCAAAACAAATAAAGCTGGCGCAGCTCCGCGCGGGGCGCGCTGAGTTGAAAGGCGCGGGCAACTTCCAAAACGAACGCTACTCAGCGCAGGGTAATCTGAATGTGCGCGGTCTTGAGTGGCGTGACGCTAACGTGCGGACCACCGGGGTTGGAATTGAATCGCCATATACCTTGACGCAGGAGAAAATCGTTCTGCCGCGCGTGGTGGCGCGCGCGTTTGGCGGCACGGCCCAAGGCGATGTGCAGATCACGAATTGGAACGCTGCATCAGGGAAAAAAAGCCCGCTGCAGCGCGGAGCGGCCAGGCTCCATCTTCAAGGTGTGCAGATCAGCCGGTTGGCCGCCGCAATTTCAACTTCCAAAATGCCGCTGGACAAGATCGAACTGGTCGGCAGCGTTGCAGGTGACATCCAATCGTCCTGGGAAGGTTCTCCGGAAAAAGCCGTTTCTGATCTCAAGCTGGAAGTGACTCCGCCGGCGGCGCCGTTGCCCAAAGAAGTTCCGGTGACAGCCCAGTTGCAGGCCACCTACCATGGCGATAGCCGCATACTCGATGTGCCGGGCCTTACTCTGGCCACGCGCGCCATTCGCGTGAGCGCCACCGGCGCCCTGGGTTCGGAAAAGGCCCAGGCACGAGTCTCACTCAACGCCACGGACTTGCGCGAACTGCAGCCGGCGCTGAATGCCCTTGATCCGGGGACGCGGATTCCCGTGGCGCTGGAAGGCAGAGCGTCATTCAATGGAACGGTCTTCGGCAGGCTGGATGCACTCTCAGCGCGCGGTCATGTGGAACTAGAAAAGTTTGATACTGAGTTCCATCTGCAGCAGCAGCCCAAAGCAACGCAAAGCAAACCGCCACGGCTCCACTGGGACGCGCTTTTGGCTGACCTTGCATACTCGCCTTCAATGGTATCTTTGCAGCGCGGCACGCTGCGCCGGGGCGCGGCCCAACTCGGCTTTTCCGCCAGCACTACTCTGCGCCAGGGCGATTTTGATGAGAGGTCCAGCCTGATCAATGCCACGCTTCACATCCAGAATGAAAACGTGGAAGACATGCTGGCGTTGGCGAACACAAAGTATCCCGTAAGTGGCGTAATGAACGCGGATATCCAGGCCACGGGCACTCTGCGTGACCTGCATGGCGGCGGCAAGCTGCAAGTGACAAAGCTGACCGCGTACGGAGAGCCGTTCAAGACCTTCTCCAGCGACGTGCGTTTCAACGCCACGAATGCGCAACTGGAAAACATTGTGCTTGCGCATAACGGCGCGCGTCTTACCGGATCACTGGCTTACGATGTTGAGAACAAGAATTATCGCTTTGATCTCACCGGGACCAATATTGAGCTGGCAAATTTTCGTCGTTTCGAACAGCCGCGGTTGGCGGTCCAGGGGCAGGCTGGCTTTCACCTGACCGGTTCCGGCACTGAGGACGCTCCGGTCATCAATGGCCAGATCGATCTGCGCAATATTGTGCTTAACCGGGAAATGGTGGGCAGCGTGGCCATTGTGGCGGAGACGCGCGATGAAGATTTGGCCCTGCGCGGGCGCTCAAACTTTGAAAATGCCGAGCTCAATGTTGACGGCAAGGTGCATTTGCGCGGCGACTGGCCCGGCCAGATAACATTCAAGTTTTCCCATCTGGATTTTGATCCGTTGATCCGCGCCTATTTTCAAGGCCAGATTACCGGGCATTCTTCCATCGCCGGGGCCATTGACGTTCGCGGCCCCATGAAACATCCGGGGAGCCTCATCATCAGCGGCAACGTGAGCCAGCTTTCGGCCGACGTGGAAAACATGAAACTGCAAAATGATGGCCCCATTCACTTTGCCTTGGAAAACGAGGCGTTAAAGCTGGATGAGTTCCGGCTGACGGGCACGGAGACCGACATTGCCGGCCAGGGGACAATCCAATTCGCGGGCGAACAGGTGATTGATCTGCGGTCGCGGGGACGGTTCAACCTGAAGCTGTTGCAGGCATTCAATTCCAACCTGGTTGCGAATGGCCCAGCTACGTTTACCGTAAACATCGGCGGTAATAGCGCGCGGCCGCAGATGAGCGGGAAGTTGGAGCTTAAAGACGCGTCCGTTTCCTTCCTTGATCTTCCCAACGGCCTCAGCCATATCAATGGCTCACTGGCGTTTGCCCAGGACCGCATGCAGATTGAAAAACTCACCGCCCAGACTGGCGGCGGCGAACTCAACGTGGGCGGATTTCTTGCCTATCGCGGCGGGCTTTATTTTGATCTCACGGCCACGGGACATGACATCCGGCTGCGCTATCCTCCGGGCGTGAGTTCTTCCGCTGACGCCACGCTGCGCTATACGGGTTCGGCAAAAAGTTCGTTGCTCTCTGGCGACGTTGTGGTCAATCGCTTTGGCATGAATCCGCATTTTGATTTTGCCAACTATCTGGCGCAGAGCAAAAAGGCGCCCATAATCTCCACGCTCAATCCTTTTCTGGACAACATGCGCCTGGACCTGCACATTACTTCCACGCCGGAGTTGCGCGTGGAGACATCTCTGGCCAAGCTTTCCGGCGACCTTGACTTGCATGTTCGCGGAACGGCGGCGCGTCCCGCCATTGTGGGCCGCGTGAATATTGCTGAAGGCGACATTTTTTTTAACGGCACCAAATACAGGTTGGAGCGCGGCGACATAACTTTCACCAACCCGCTCACGATTGAGCCCGTGGTCAATCTGGATATGTCCGCGCGGGTGCAGGGTTATGACGTGACCATTGGATTGCACGGCCAGGCTGTGGGCGGCAAGGGGCTGAGCATGACTTACCGTTCTGATCCGCCGCTGGATAATTCTGACATTATTGCGCTGCTGGCTTTTGGCCGGACGCGCGGCCAGGGCGTCTACAACGCAAGCCAGCCCGGCGCCGCGACTAACGATACCGCGTCAGCTTCGAACGCCATTCTGGGTGAGGCGCTCAATGCCACTTTTACTGACCGGGTGCAGCGGCTCTTTGGCGCCAGCCGCGTAAAGATTGATCCGCAGTTCATTGGCTCGGAAAACAATCCCAGCGCGCGCGTGACCATTGAACAGCAGATCAGCAATGACATCACGTTTACCTACGTCACCAGCCTCACCCAGTCAGCGGAAACGGTGATCCAGGTGGAATACAATATTGATAAGAACGTGTCCGTGGTTGCGGTGCGGGACCAGAACGGCGTTCTGGGTTTCGACATTCATATCCGCAAACGAAAGAAATAAGATGGATGGAAACGGAACACAACCGTTCGCGGCTGAGCGCGGCTCCATGGTGGAGCGGCAACTCCGGCAGCGGGGCATTTGGGATGAACGGCTGCTTGCAGCCATGAACAAAGTCCCGCGGCACGAATTTGTGAGCGAACAAAATTGGGGCCAGGCGTATGCCGACCATCCGGTTGCCATTCTTGAGCAGCAGACTACATCACAACCTTATATGATCGCGGCCATGGTCCAGGCGGCCCAGATCAGGCCGGAAGACCGCGTGCTGGAAGTGGGTGCGGGCTCGGGATACCAAACGGCGCTGCTGGCTGAGCTTGCCAGCCAGGTTTTTGCCGTGGAACGCCATGCTTCGCTTGCAGAAGCAGCGCGCGGCAATCTCGACCGGCTGGGATATCGCAACGCCAAAGTTGTTACAGGCGATGGTTCGCTGGGATTTGCTGGGGCCGCGCCATTCGACGCCATTATTGTCTCGGCCGCCTCTCCGAGAATTCCCCCTGCGCTAGTGGAACAACTTGCGTCCGGCGGCCGCCTGGTAATTCCCGTGGGAGATTCCGAGCAGCAATTGCTCCAGCTTGTCCAACGCCATGCGGACGGAAGCACGAACGTGCGCACGCTGGAAGGTTGCCGCTTTGTTCCGCTGATTGGACAGCAGGGATTTGCGGCGTGAAGGCGGCTCTTCTGTAGTCCCGACGCTGAGCTTTAGCGAACGCAGAGATCTCTATAGGCGAGATCAATTTTGGCCGTTCGCCATCACAAAGAGCTTATCGATAGGCGGTCCTTCGCTTGCGCTCGGGATTTCAGAAAAAACTGATGACTTACCACCAGTTGATACACTATTCAGTGGCCGTCGTTACCAACATCAAAACCACGCTCGAGATGATCAAGTGGGAGCACTCCATCTTTGCGCTGCCATTTGCGCTGTGCGCCGCCATGCTCGCTGCCGGAGGCATGCCAGCCGCGGCCAAGCTGGGCTGGATCGTTCTGTGCATGGTTTCAGCGCGCTCGGCCGCCATGGCCTTCAACCGCATTGCTGACGCGAGGATTGACGCCGCCAATCCCCGGACGGCCATGCGCGCTATTCCAGCAGGAACTCTCTCCCTAAAATTTGCCGCGGTCTTTGTGATTGCGGCCTGCGGATTATTTGTGCTCGGCGCCGCGGAGTTGAATCGCGCGACACTTTATCTCTCCCCCGTGGCGCTGGCGGTGGTGCTGCTGTATTCCTATACCAAACGGTTCACACGATGGTCGCACCTGGTGTTGGGTTTTGCATTGGGAATTGCACCGGCCGCGGCATGGATCGCGGTCCGCGGTGTGCTTGATCCGCGCATCCTGCTGCTCACGGCCGCTGTTACTTTTTGGGTGGGCGGCTTTGACATTCTCTATGCCTGCCAGGACATTGAATTTGACCGCGCCAACTCGCTGAATTCCATTCCACAAGCCATGGGAGTGCCGCGGGCTCTCATCGTTGCCCGAACGTTGCATTTGCTTATGTTGGGATTGCTGGTCGCCCTGGTTATCGTGTTTGGATTGGGCAAGCTGGCGATGGTCGGCGTTGCCGTGGTGGCCCTGCTGCTGGCGTATGAGCATTCACTGGTATCGGCCCGGGACCTCAGCAAACTCAACGCGGCTTTTTTTACCATGAACGGCGTAATCGCGGTGGTGTTCTTTGTCTTTGTGGCCGCAGACCTGCTGCTCAGAAACTCCTATCCATAAACCTCACCACTGATGACACGGATAAGAATGATTAACACGGATCGAACCAGATCAAAATAGAGACAAATCAAAATCAGATCGGTGAAAATCAGTTCAATTCAGTGTCATCCGCGGCAAGGTTTGTTTACACTAATCTGCGCATGCGCGATCCTGTTGAACTGGAAATCTTCAAAAGCATCTTCCACTCCATTGCGGAAGAGATGGGTGCGGCGTTGCGGCGCACGGCTTTTTCCCCGAACATCAAAGAACGGCGCGACTATTCCTGCGCGGTCTTTGACGGCCTGGGCGAAGTTGTTGCCATGGGCGATCATATGCCCGTACATCTGGGTTCCATGCCTATGTCAGTGCGCGCGGCGGTGGACAAGCTCACGCTCAACGCCGGCGATGTCGCAATCCTGAACGACCCTTTTTGCGGCGGTACGCACCTGCCGGACATTACGCTGGTAGCGCCGGTTTTTCTGGACCAGAGGCGCAAGCGGCTCGCGAAGCCCGCGTTCTACGTTGCTTCACGCGCGCACCATGCCGATGTCGGCGGCATGTATGCCGGGTCCATGGGCATCTGCCGGGAAATCTACCAGGAAGGTATCCGTATTCCTCCCATCAAATTGATTGCGGGAGGAAAGTTGCAGGACGATGTTTTCCGGCTATTACTCAGCAACGTGCGTACGCCGGAAGAGCGCGAAGGCGATCTCAACGCTCAGATAGCCGCCTGCCACACCGGCGCTGCCCGGCTCAGGGAAATCGCGGAGCGTTACGGGTTGCCGCGCGTGCAGCGCATCATGGACGAGTTGCAGGATTATTCAGAAAAGCTGATGCGGACTTTTCTGAGCAAAGTGCCGCGCGGCTGCTATGAGGCGGAAGATTTTCTTGATGACGATGGCGCAGGCTCCGGTCCGGTGCGGATTACCGTAGCGCTTATATTTCAACCAGCGCGCGCGGGCAAGCCGCTGGTCACAGTGGATTTTACCGGCAGTTCACCGCAGGTTGCAGGCAGCATCAACGCCGTGGACGCGATTGCCTACTCCGCATGTTTTTATGTCTTCCGCTGTCTGCTGCAGGAAGATGTGCCGGCGGCTGCGGGGCTGATGCGACCGGTGAAGATGATCGCTCCCTCGGGCACGATTGTGAACTCGCGTCCGCCGGCGGCGGTGGCTGGAGGAAATGTGGAGACTTCGCAGCGGATCGTCGATGTGCTGTTGCGGGCACTGGCCCAGGCCATGCCAAACCGGGTGCCTGCGGGATCGTCCGGTACTATGAATAACCTGACCATCGGCGGCATTGACGAGCGCACAGGCGAACCTTTTGCCTATTACGAAACCATTGCCGGAGGCATGGGCGCGCGTCCTGACCGCCGTGGGGTAAGCGGCGTGCATACGCACATGACAAACTCGCTCAATACTCCGGCGGAGGCGCTGGAATATGCCTATCCTTTGCGCGTGACGCAATATTCATTGCGCAAGGGAAGCGGCGGCGCAGGCAAATTCCTGGGCGGTGATGGAATTGTGCGCGAGGTGGAATTGCTGGCTGATGCGGAGGTTACTTTGCTGGCCGATCGCCGCAGCCGAGGGCCGTATGGACTGGCAGGAGGCGCGGACGGTGCGGCGGGAAAAACTGAGATCGTCCGCCGCGACGGCAGGCATGAAGGGCTGCCTGGCAAAACCAGTGTGCGCCTGAAAAAGGGTGAGCGCATCAGGATTGAGTCGCCGGGCGGCGGCGGCTGGGGAAAAGCATGAGATCGGGTGATTCTGATAATCGGGTCAGCGGTGATTGGCCCTAAAGTATTTGAGTTCCAATGATCCGTTAAGCTACAAAATGCTCATTGCTTATTTCTGCGGCGTCGGCGTTGGAGTCGCCTGGTCTTTCTTCTTTCTGTTCAACACCTGGTTCAGCACGTCGCCCAGATTTGGGGCTGGAGTTGGGGAAGCTTGTGGCTGCTGGCCCTGATTGTTTCCGACGGCCGGCGGCGGTTGTTGCTGGTTTTGCTGTTGTTGCTGACCGCCAAGCGCTCCCAGAATTCCGCCTATGCCGCCCTTCTGCTGTTGACCAGCAGCACCGCCATTTTGATTTTTGTTGCCGAGAATTGCTCCCAGAATCCCGTTCGTCAACTGGCCTGGATTTTTGCTGGTGGGCAGCAGGTTCTGTAATTTCATCTGGGCAATCTGCTGCAGGTCTGGCGCAACCTGCGGATGCTGAAATGTTCCCGTAACGATGATCGGCACCACTAGTTCGCCCTGGTTGTTGGCCAGCGCAGTGTTCATGAATCCGCCCACCTGCGTGCCGCCCACCTGCTGGCTCAGGATTTTGTTCAGTACGGCAGTGATATGCAGGTTAAGAGACTGGTCGGCCAGATTCACCAGGCCGGTTGCCGCCATGGTACCGCCGTCAACCACGGCTTTCAGATTATTGGTCTGGGCAAGGCCGTTCTTTACGTCGAAATTGCCAGTGAGCTGGACGAGGTCAGTGAAGTTCTTGGGAGCGCCGTAATTCCCGCCGAGGAATTTCCCGACCGTGGCCACCTCATGCAGCAGGTCCAGGTTCATTAGTTTGCCGTTCGTGAGGTTGATGGCCAGGTTTCCGTTCAGGCTGCGGGCAATGCTATCTGCCGAGGACGCGCCGGAAGGAGAGGTAAATGACGCATTCACGTTCGAGGCCAGCATGCCGTAAAGCGTCTGTTTCAAATTGGAGACGGAAGAGATCAGTTTGTTGGCATCGACCTTTTCGGTTTTCAGGTTCACGGCATATACAGGCTGGGCGGGACGCATGTCCATGGTGACGGAGCCGGTTTCCTGTCCGCCGTAGACATCCGCGGTGAGCGGATTCATTTTGATCAGACCGTGGTCCAGCGTTACGGTGGAGCGGGCATTGTTCAGCAGAAGGTCGTTGTAGATGATTTGAGCCACGCTGATAGTGCCGCCGCCAGTCATCTTTGTGAGAATGCTGGGCTCGGATTTTGCCGGGACAGCCGCCCTCGTTTGGGCGTTTGCACGCGGCACAAGGTTCCAGAAATCGCGCTCCGCCGCTCGCTTGGTTGGCGGGGCTGGCGTGGCGGCGAATATCTCCTGCAACTCCGCCACATTCGCTTTGTCCGCGCTCAGCGTGAACTGGACTTGCGGTGCGTCAAAGTTTTTGAGCGTTACCGCGCCGTTGGCGTTGGTCTGGCCCAGGGTGATGGCGATATTTTGCAGTGAAGCTGAGTTCTGGCTAAAGCGGATATCAGCGTTCCGCAGTTGCACCGGTTTAGTCAGAGACGGCATCTTTAGCGTGGCGCTGCTGATCTTGCCCGAGCCGTCAAAATTCAGTGCTGACAAATTCTTTGTCGGGCCGGAAGCGCGTACGTCAAGGCTGAGCGTGCCATCGCCGGAGATACCTTCCACAGCGGAAACGCCCGCGGCTTTGGCCATGTTGAGCAGTTCGCCCACCCGGGCGTTCGGCGCCCGCAACTGCGCGTTGATCATACTGTTCGGTGCGCTGTATTGGGCCAGCGCAAAGTTTACATTGACAGTCGTTGATCCAGTAGTCGCGGCAAATTCGTTGGATCGCACCGTCTCCGGCGTAAGCGCCAGCGTAATTTCATTCACCTTTACCGGCTGGGGAATTTCCTTGCCGCTGATGTCGAGATTGCGGGCGGAGAGCTGTCCGTTCAGCACAGGCTTGTCCATTGCGCCGCGGGCCTGGATATCGGCGTTGATCTCACCTTTAACTTCCATGTCCTTGCCAAAGGCAACGCCAAAGGCAGAAGCAAGGCGGGCAGCTTCCGCGATGGACGCATTTGCCGCGGTGAGCTTCAGGTCGATCTGCATCGGAGTGGGCTTGGCGTTCAGCGTTCCGGTAACGGTGATAGGCGTTGGTCCGAGCTTCAAACTGCCTTTGTGAACCTGAATCACGTCGCTGATCAAGTCATCGGCAACGTCATAGTCAAGCGCGATGGGATAGCCGATATTCACGTTGTGAATCCGTGCATTCTCGGCGCGAATCGTCCCGTTTGAAGCCAGCTTTCCGCCAGAGTTGCTGACGTGGGCCTCGCCGGTAAGGACGGCGTCAATGCCGTTGAGGGCCTGTGAATCCAAAAACTTCTGCGCCGCCGATGTGGAGACCTGCTCCAGGCGTAAAGTGCCTTCAAAGGGCGTGTTCAGCATGTCTGCCTCTTTGATCGGACCGCCTTTGCCCTCCAGCCAGATTGCCTGCTTGCCCACTCCGGGCAGATGCGCCGTGAGCTTCATGCTGAACTGCTGGTTGGGAGCAAAATCGCTGACATTCAAATCAATATGGTCATAGACGGCGCGCGACTGGTGCTTCTGCAAATCAGTGATCGCAACCTGTCCGTCGTTAATGAAGAGATTTGAGAGCGTGAGCTGGCCTGCGGGCGGTTTGCCTTCCGGTCCTGTCGTGATGGTGGGCGAGTCTTTCTGTGCCGGAGTTGGTTTACCCTCCTGTCCCAGCGTGGCGAAGTTCCAGACGCCCTGGGCGTTGCGCACCAGCTCTATATGCGGATGGACCAGCTCCAGAGACTTGACTTCTACCTGCTTGCTCAGCAACGGCCAGAACTGCACGCTCACGGCGAGCTTGTCGGCGGTGGCGAAGGGGCGTCCCGTGGAGAAACGGGGGTCTTCAGCGATGGTGGTGTTTTCCACCTGAAAAGACGGAGGAAACAAACTCAGCCCCATATTCCCCAAAGAAACCTGACGGCCCAGCCGTTTTTCCAATTGGGCCTGTATCTGCCCGTGGTACTGATTTACATCAATCAGGTGCGGCACAATCAAGGCCGCTGCCACCAGTAGTACCAACACAATCGCCGCTGCTATTCCTAATTTGCGCATGGCATCCCGCTCCCGGACGTGAAACAATCCACGGCCCACTAAAATAACAATATAGGTCTTTTGATGCAGAGGTTTCGCTGCCAAGTTTGAAGCCGGCCAGGAGTGCAGCGGTTGTTCGCGGCTGGAAAAGTTTGACGGTACGGCGGGCGGGCTGCTAAACTCAAGGTTTCATTGCCACTTATCCCACCGAGAAGGTTTCCAAGTGCCAGGTTATACCCGTCGTCAGCTAAAGGAAGATAAGTTTGCCGATACCGCCCAGGGCGCAGCTCTGTGGGCCACGGGGCATCGCCAAACCGTGATCTTAACCGTAGGTCTAGTCATTGTTGCCGTGCTGGCAACAGCTGGTGTAATGACGTGGCGCGGCCATCAAACGGAACAGGCAAATACCGAACTCTCGGCAGCCATGCGGACCTTTGAGACGCCCATTGGACCAGCGGCCCCTGCCGGTGGCGACGCTGCTCCGACATTTCCGACGATTACAGATCGCGCGAAGGCGGCGGAAAAACAGTTCGGCGCCGTGGCGGACAAGTATTCCTCGGTTTCTCCGGGTAGAATTTCCCGCTACATGCGTGGCATTGCGTTGCTGCAGGCGGGTGACAAGGCCGGCGCGGAACAAGAGCTGAAAACCGCGGCCAATTTTAGCGACAAGGATGTTGCCGCTTTGGCCAAGATGGCGCTAGCTGCAATGGACCGCGGAGCCAACCGCACGTCTGACGCGATTGCCATCTATAAGGAACTTGCGGACCATCCTACAGCCACTGTTCCAAAGTCGCAGGCACAGTTGGAACTGGCCGATATATACGAGACTACAGATCCTCAGCAGGCCATGTTGATTTACCAGCAATTGCAAAAGGACGGCCCCAACAGTCCGGCAGCACAGGTGGCGTCACAAAAACTGGCCAAAGGCAAATAGAACTCTCTTGCAGCAACTCAGCCTGTGTGTGGAGTGGCGGAGTGGCGGCAGCGCTGCTTTTCATAAGGAGCAGAGTGCGTCAGCGCGCGCTCGCGGCAACCTTCGCAGTGAATCCGCATCTGTACTTACAGAGGCGGCAATTCAACATCTGCTGCTAAAAAATCCACAGGAGTCTTAACGTATGAAATCCTTTTTGGCAGGGTTGGGAATTGGTATTGGTTTAGGCATTCTTTTTGCCCCGATGAGCGGGGAAGACACAAGAGAGAACCTTTCACAGCGCGCCAGTGATCTGGCGGATTCAGCGCGTGATCTGGTTGACCAGGGCCGCGAGAAAGTCCGTTCCACCGTATCCACGTTCCGCGGACAGGCCGAGCGTTTTGGCGCCAATGTGGCGAACAGCGTACAGGAAGCCACGGGAACGGATCCTCGTAATCTCTAAACAAAAACTGCGTGCTAAAAGCGGCGGATGCTAGTCCGCCGCCGCGCAATTCCTTGACACTCTCTCAGTACCCCCTTTATCCTTAGATATTGTCAGATATTGCCCTAGCGTTTCCCCCGTCAATTTTGCGTACTGAATTCTGGAGGGAGCCCTTATGTTTATAAGAATAAAGGACCTTGAACTCCGGAAATTGGAATTTGACGAGTCTTTTGCGCCCGGCGCGATTGATTTGGGTAAAGATCAGGTGCAGACCGCACCGCTGAAAACTTCAGGACGCGCAGAATTGATCCGGGAAAACCGTGGCGCTCGCGAAGTGGTTGAGGACATCAGGTTTGTGGGCAAGTTGTCCACGGAAGTGCAGGTTCGATGCGCCCGTTGTCTTGATCCGGTGGACAACGTGATTGCGGAAGAATTTGACCTGCTATACCGGCCGCTCGGTGTAGATGCCAAGGGAGACGAAGTAGCAATTACCGAGGCGGAAACGGAAATTGGTTATTATCAAGGTGAAGGAATTCTGCTGGAAGATGTTTTGAAAGAGCAGGTCTTGCTGGCCCTGCCGGCAAAACAGGTTTGCCGCGCCAACTGCAAAGGGCTTTGCCCGCAGTGCGGCAAGGACCTGAATCTGGAAAGCTGTGATTGTGTAAGCACTATGCCAGACGTGCGCTGGGCCGCGCTTGAAGATATTCGCAAGAAGCTGGAACGATAGATTGTTTCCAGAAACATCGATTCAAGATTGTGCTGCCGGTAGCCTGTCTCCGGGGCCAAAAGAGGGAAAGGAACCACCATGCCAAATCCAAAACGGCGGCACTCAAAAGCAAGGACATCGAGTCGTCGCGCCCATGATTTTCTTACCGCACACTCCGCCTCGGAGTGTCCCAACTGCCATGAGAAGAAAATGCCGCATCGTGTGTGCGCGAAATGCGGTTATTACAAGGGCCGGGAAGTAGTGCAGGTAAAAGAAAACGCATAAGTGCCGACGCCAGTAGAAACAGTCATCGCCGTCGATGCAATGGGTTCAGACCGGCATCCCAAGCCTGAAGTAGAAGGCGCACTGCTGGCCGCACGTCACTACGGCGTCAGGGTGCTGCTGGTAGGCCCGGAACAGCAACTGCGCCGTGAACTGGACAGCCATCCTACGGCGGGCCATCTACCCATTGAGGTGGTGAATGCCACCCAGGTGATTGGCATGCAAGAGAAGGCCGTGCAGGCGGTGCGCGCCAAAAAAGATTCCAGCATGCACGTTGGCCTGAGGCTGGTAAAAGAACAGCGCGCTGTAGGCTTTGTTACCGCTGGAAACACTTGCGCTGCCATGGCCGCCGCCAAAATGGTGCTCGGCGCATTGCCGGGCGTTGACCGTCCGGCGTTGGCAAGCGTATTTCCCACCTCGGCCGGCAAACTTAAACCTTCCATCCTGATTGATGTCGGCGCAAATGTTGATTCCAAGCCGCACAACCTGGCGCAATTTGCCCTGATGGGATCAATGTATTATCGCGCGATCTTCAAAAACGCCAATCCTACCGTGGGACTGCTTTCCGTGGGCGAAGAAGAAATCAAGGGCAATGAACTCACGCGCAAGGCGCACGCGGTGTTGAAGGAATTGCCGGTCAATTTTGTCGGCAATGTTGAGGGCCGTGATTTATATAACGGCCACGTGGACGTGATTGTTTGCGATGGCTTTGTCGGTAATGTTGCGCTGAAGATTTCCGAGGGGCTGGTGGAAGCCGTTCGTTTCCTGCTGAAAGAATCGCTTACTTCGACCATCACCTCGCAGGTGGGAGCGCTGCTGGCGCGCAAGGCATTTGCTAACTTTGGACGCAAGCTGGATTACGCCGAATACGGCGGAGCGCCGCTGCTGGGGCTGAAGGGCGTGGCCATTGTGGGGCATGGGCGGTCAAACGCCAACGCCATCAAGAACGCCGTGCGCGTAGCCAAAGAGTTTTACGAATCGGGAATTAACACCAATATCGCGAAGCAGCTTGGCAATTCCGGCAACGCGGAAGAATCGGCATGAGCCCCGGCCCGGTAGCTTTTCTTTTTCCCGGACAGGGATCACAAGCGGCAGGCATGGGCAAAGAGCTGGCCGCACTCTATCCGGTCGCGCGGCATACTTTTCAGGAAGCCGATGACGCGCTTGGTTTTTCCATCTCACGGCTATGTTTTGCAGGCCCTGATGAGCAGCTTAAGCTGACGGAAAATACTCAGCCCGCCATTCTGACCATGAGCACCGCCGTGGCGCGCGTGCTGCAGGAAAAGGGGATTGTCCCGCAATTTGCCGCCGGGCACAGCCTGGGCGAATATTCGGCCCACGTGGCCGCGGGGACCATTCCGTTTGCAGAGGCCGTGCGAACCGTGCGCGCTCGCGGCCGTTACATGCAGGAAGCTGTTCCGGCTGGCGAAGGCGGAATGGCGGCGATTCTGGGCATGGCGCTCGACCAGCTCCAGCAGGTTTGTGCCGACGCGGCGCAAGGCGAGGTTGTTTC
>DATBCN010000692.1:0-3265 GCA_036270475.1 Candidatus Angelobacter sp.
CTGGCATCCAAGGCCGGGATCGGCAGCGGGGCAGGCGGCGGGCAATGGGGCGCCTTCGCGCTTCCAGCGGTGATTTTCCTGGTTGCGTTGATGATTCTGGTAGTGGCGTTCATCGTATTTATGGAACGGTCAGAGCGCCGCATCCCCGTCCAATACGCTAAGCGCGTGGTGGGACGGCGCATTATGGGCGGCCAGTCCACGCATCTGCCTTTGCGCGTGAACTCGGGCGGCGTAATGCCGGTGATTTTTGCGTCATCACTGTTGAGCATCCCGCAGATGCTCACGCTTTCCAACGCATTCAAGTCCGGAGGCACGCTCAATAAATTGTTCGGGCCTACGCTGGACCAGTTGAAATGGGGCGAGCCGCTTTACACGCTGCTCTATGCGGTAGGCATCATCTTCTTCGCATATTTTTATGTTTCCATCGTGTTCAATCCGTCTGACGTAGCGGACAACATGCGGAAATACGGCGGATTTATTCCCGGAATACGTCCGGGACATCGCACGCGCGATTACATCAATGACGTACTGACGCGGGTGACGCTGGTAGGCGCGCTCTATCTGATCACGATTTCGCTGATTCCGGAATGGATGATCGCGGGAATTCATCTTGACCATATTCCCTGGATCGGGCCGCGGCTGTTTGGCCCCTGGGTACCGATTTGGGTGCTGCATGGTTTGGGCGTGAATTTCTATTTTGGCGGCACGTCATTGCTGATTGTGGTGGGCGTGGCCATGGACACGGTCAACCAGATCGAATCGCAATTGGTGATGCGGCATTATGAAGGTTTTACCTCGCGCAGCGGACGCGTGCGCGGGCGGAGGCTCTGGGGTTAAGCGCCAAATGCAGGCCAGCACCGTCAGCGACGCTATGAGTGCAGAGAACATTACCGCGGGCCCTATCACTTTGCTGGGAGCTCCGGGAGCGGGCAAAGGCACTCAAGCCAAGCTGATCGCGAGGCATTACGGTATCCCTCACATCTCCACTGGGGACATTCTGCGGGAGAACGTGGCGCGAAGAACGGAGCTAGGCAGGAAAGCAAAAGAAGTAATGGAGCGGGGCGAGTTGGTATCGGACGATCTGGTCAATGGCATGGTGGCGGACCGGCTCAAGCAAGCGGATTGTGAACAAGGGTTTATTCTGGATGGGTTTCCGCGGACGGTGGCCCAGGCAGAGTGGCTGGACCAGGAGTTGGCGGCAAGGGGAAACAGGCTGCCGCCGGTTGTTATAAGCGTCGACGTCAGTTATAATCAATTACTGCAACGGCTTACAGGCCGCCGTACTTGTCCTGTCGACGGCAAAATATACAACGTCTATCTCCAGCCGCCCAAGAGTGACGGGGTTTGCGATGTCTGCGGTACGCCGCTGGCCCAGCGCAAAGACGACAAGGAAGAAGTTATTTCTGAGCGCTTAAAAAATTATGAGCGCCAGACCTTGCCTTTGGTGGAGTTTTACAGCCAACAAGGGCGCTTGTTCCATGTGAACGGAGAACTTCCGGTGGAACAGGTGATGGCAACGATCTTTCGCGAAATTGAGCGGTTCCGCAGCGGCGGGAATGAATGATTAATTGCAAGTCACAAGCCGAGTTGGACAAGATGAAGCGCAGCGGGCAGATCGTCCGCCAGGTGCTGGATACGGTAAAGACCCTGGTGGCTCCAGGTGTTTCCACCATGGACCTGGAACTGGCCGCGGAAGAAAAGATCAAGGAACTGGGCGCCAAGCCGGCATTCAAGGGATATCACGAATATCCCTGCGTGCTGTGTACGTCAGTGAACAATGAGATCATCCACGGCATTCCCTCAGAGAAGCGGATGTTGAAGGAAGGCGACATTGTTTCCATCGACTGCGGCGTGGTGCTGGATGGATATTACGGCGACTCAGCGATCACGGTGCCGGTGGGCAAATCACTGGCGCCGGAACTGAAGAAGTTGCTCGACGTTACCGAGACCTCATTGAAGAAGGCGATTGCCGAGGTGAGGCTAGGCAAGACGGTCGGCGATGTGGGCGCCGCGGTTCAGGAATATGTTGAAGCTAACGGGTTCAGCGTGGTGCGCGAGTTTGTGGGACACGGAATCGGCACGCGGCTGCATGAAGATCCGCAGGTGCCCAATTTCGGTACGCGCGGCCATGGCACGCGGTTGCGTGAAGGCATGGTGATTGCGATAGAGCCGATGGTTAACATCGGCAAGCCGGGAACGCGCGTTCTGGACGACAAATGGACGGCGGTCACCGAAGACGGCAGCTATAGCGCGCATTTTGAACATACCGTCGCGGTTACACGCAATGGGCCTCTGGTTTTGACGGAGTAGCTCATTGAAACTTGGCTGGGACCCTGGGGTTGAATGCTGTAAGTACTTTAGAATCCTAGTTGAAGGGTACCCGGGTAGGGGTAGTGAGTAAAGAAGACGCGATTGAGGTAATGGTGTCTTGCGGGCGTGAGCGGAGCGGGAGCCTGCTGCCGAAATCCCGAGCCAAGCGAGGGATCTCCAATAGCGAGACTCTCAAGGAGCTAGGTGAGCAAAGAAGACGCGATTGAGGTAATGGCGACGGTGATTGAGCCGTTGCCCAATGCCATGTTCCGGGTGGAACTGGAAAACAAGCATCAGGTGCTGGCGCACGTTTCCGGCAGAATGCGCAAGAATTTTATCCGCATTCTTCCCGGCGACAAGGTCGCGGTGGAGCTTTCACCGTATGATCTCACCCGTGGCAGGATCGTTTATAGATATAAATAGACGCGGGAAACTGAGCGTTGCAAATTTGGTAATTGGGTAAATTGGTAATTTGGTAAATCATTTACAGCTTACGATTTTCAATGACTCATTTGCCAAATTACTCAATTACCAAATGAAGAAAAAACGACGCCGGGAGAGTGAGACCCCGGGATGGTCGGGAAGCAGAGAGCGGAGAACATGAAGGTTCGGGCGTCAGTAAAGAAAATCTGTGACAAGTGCAAGATCGTACACCGCAAGGGCGTGGTGCGGGTGATCTGCGAGAATTCGAAACACAAACAAAGACAGGGATAAGATATTGCCAAAATTTGGTAATTGCCAAAATTGCCAAAAACTTAAAAAACATTTTTGGCAATCATGGCAATTCTGGCAATTGTTGACAGATCGGGAATGAAGGGTGAGCTAGCCCGTAAACCGATTGAGTAAGTTAGAGGAGAACAAATGGCACGTATTTCAGGCGTTGATCTTCCACGCAACAAGCATGTGAACATCGCGCTCACCTATATCTACGGCATTGGGAACTCGCGTTCCAAGC
>DATBCN010000693.1:0-1995 GCA_036270475.1 Candidatus Angelobacter sp.
GTTTTTAGAAGCCACTTTCACTCCGCTCAGGCTGTTCACGTATTTGGCTACGCCTTTGTAGAGTGAGTCGGCAATGCGCTGGCGATAGTCATTGGTCTTTAATTTTTTCGCGTCATCCGGATTGCTGACGAAGGAAATTTCGGCCAGGATGGACGGCATGTTGGCCCCAATCAGCACTACAAATGGCGCTTTCTTTACCCCGCGATTACGCAGGCTTGGACTTTTGGCGCTCAGGCCGGCATAGAGGGACCGCTGAACATCCGAGGCAAACTCGCGCGATTCTCCGATCTTTTCTTTCAACGCAATCTTCTTCACCAAGTCCTGCAGTTCATGGATTGACTGCTCGGAGACGGCATTTTCACGCGCCGCCACTTCCAGCGCGTCAGCCCGGCTGGTGAAGTTCAGATAATAGGTTTCCACGCCGCGCGCCGTAGGATCGTCGGACGAATTGGCGTGAATCGAAATGAACAGATCAGCCTGCTCTTTGTTCGCGATCGCGGTGCGCGTTTCCAGCGGAATGAACGTGTCATCGTCGCGCGTGTAAACCACTTCAGCGCCCAGTTTGTCTTCCAGCAGCTTGCCCAGCTTCAACGCGACATCCAGCACCAGGTCTTTTTCTTCGAGTCCGTTGGGGCCGATAGTCCCTGTGTCATGTCCGCCGTGGCCTGCGTCCACAACTATTTTGCCGATCTTGAGGCCCAGTGCGCGAATGAGAGACCGCTCGCCTGCTGCCGTGGGCGCTGCCGTGTGCGTTGTGGTTGTTGAGGCCACGGAAGCGCGCGTGGTGGTGTCAACGCTCTTTGCATCAGCGCTTTTTGTGTCGATAGTCTTCCGTTTGTTTCTGCTCGATTCCTTGGGTGCGATGGATTCAAACGTCGGCCCGCTGGTGGGCTGGCCGGCGGCGCGGCCCGGATCGTCCATGTTGCCTTCGTCCACAACAATCTTCGGCGCTACAACCCTGGCCGTCTCCGCCGAACTTTGCGGCACCACGCGCTCTTTGTCTTTGTCCTTATCTTTACCCACGCCTTTGAGCGGGCCGGACTTGTTTGCCTCCGCCTGCTGAATGGCGGCCGCGGCGTCACCCGAAGTCTTTGGAGTTGAGCTTTTGTTTCCCTGTGGCTTGACGCTGGTTACAGTAACGTCCTGCCCTGAATCGGCCTCCGCGGCTGGCGGTTTCGTCGTGGTTGCAACCGGCTGTGTGTCCTGCGGAACAGTCTTTGTCTCTTTGTTGCCGGCAACTTTATTGGGCGGCAGTTTGCCGTGAATATCAATAATCAGCCGGTAAGGATTGGGCAGCAGAAACGCGGAATATTCGGCCACGTCGTCCACATCCAGCACCACGCGCGCCATATTCAACTTGTATTGAGCAACGCGAATCTTGTGCAGAAAACCGGCATCCACTTCAAAGCTTTTGCCCACCAGATCAGAAGCGAGCTTGGTGCCGTAAAGGTCAAAGAAAATCCGGTCAGGATGCGGCACTCGTCCCGCCTGATACTTCACTTCCTGTTCCAGATCAATGGCCACGCGCGTGTAGTCTCCCGTGGACCAGTGGCGGATGCCGGTGAGCCGGGGCAGGCGATGCGTTTGCCCATCGGTGCTGGCGGCCACGTCCTGTTGCTGCGGCTGCACAGCGGCCATGGCGTCTTCGGCTGGAGTTTTGTCCGCCGCAGCCCTATCCGCCGCAAGCCTGTCTGTCGCGACTCTGTCTGTTGTAACTCTTTCAGTTGCAACACCTGGCGCATCTTCCGCCGCGCGCAGTGTTTTTGGGCGGCCTGGCCGGTTTGGTTTGGTTGCCTTGGCCTTGAAAGGACTTCTGGCGGCAGATGGATTATCAATCTCCGCGATGGCCCTGCGCGCTTCCTGCGCATGAGAATTGGCCGGATAGTGCTTTAGAAAATCCTCGAACGTTGCCTTGGCTTGTTTGCCGTCGTCCAGATCGTCGCGGTAGATTTCCCCTATGGTGAACAGCGCCTCGGCACGGTGCTTGCTGCCGGG
>DATBCN010000694.1:0-3046 GCA_036270475.1 Candidatus Angelobacter sp.
GAGGGGTTCAGTTCGATAAAAGGCTCAATCTCATTCAGCATCTGGTGGTCCAGGCGGTCAATCACATGTTTCATGACCTCTTTCAGGTCTTTAAAATCCAGCAGCAGGCCGGCTTTATCCAGCGCGGCGCCGCTCAGAGTCACCCGGACCTTGTAATTATGGCCGTGCGGGTTTTCGCATTTCCCTTTGTAGTTGCGCAGGTAGTGTCCTGCGGCGAATGAGTCTTCGACCGTTACCTCGTACATCAAGTTCCCCTTATGCGTGAAGCCGAATGGGCTAAATCTTATTGTAAATGCTGGGCGCGAGCTGGGTAGCAGCTGCTATTCTTTGCGGGTATTGCCGATTTCCGCAATGATCTCCTGGCCCAGCATTTTGCTGCCGTCATAGAGGACCTCAATCAGGCGAGCGCGAGAGGCGCGCGCATTCGCCACCACGGTCGCCAGTTCCGTGCTGGGGAACAGCCCAACAATTTCCCACTTATTTTCTGCGGTTTGCACCCAGAGTTCGTATTGCTTCCACTTGGCCATTCGTGTCCCTGCTAGTGTCTCATATGGGCGAGAGTTTCGCGCGGCGCAATGCGCTGGTTGGGCCCTTTATTGTGGCGACGGTGCAACAGCAAGGGACATGCGACTGCCGCAGCGAGAGGAAAGGCAGAAAATAGAAATTCATGCGCCTCAGTGTCACGTCTTTCGGGCTTTACACCTTCGGCTGAGCGGGCCGGCGGTCGTAATAGATGAGGCGGAATTTGTCAGCGAGCCGGTCCATTTCAAGCAGGAGATAGCTCTGGTCAAAATCTGGCCCGCCATGGAGGACGATGATCGGCGCGCCCTGTCTGATTTCACGGTAATAAAGCTGCGAACCTACCACCGATATATGGCCTTCTTGCGCCGCGCCAGCCGCCCTGCTTCCAGACGCAGCCCCATACCCTGGCGGCAGCCATGCTGCGCACACAGCAAGAAACGCGAGGGAGCAGCATTGCTTTCGTGTGCAAAAAAGTACATCAAGCTGTGGCGGCTGGCAATCCATAAGGGCCGGATACGCCCGTTGCCAGCCGTAAGTCTGCCCAACAGTGCCAATCGGTACTAAGGCGTAAACCCTAGCATCATAAGCAGTTCCTCTGATGGCACAATAAATAGTAACTATTTAGTTCACATAAGGTTCCGGGCGCTGTAAAATACCTTAGAGATAAGGTTTTTTCCCGGTTGTCGAAGTAGTAAAATGGGCCGGTAACGGCCACCTCGTCAATACAAGCTCAGGAAGTGCCAGTGACCGCCGTACCGCCGTTCAAGGAATCGTCCCGGGAGTTGATCGCCGAAGTTGCGCGCGCACTTGAACCCTATTTTCCAGACATTACAAACAAATGGCGTGACCAACTGGCGGCTGAGTTCGGCTTTGACGGTCGCACACTGGCGGCAGTGGAACGCCTGACCCTGGCGGCAGGCTGCTCTTATTTTTGCCACAACGATTATCCCGGCTTCAAGGAAAATTTGCAGTACTTTGGCACACGCCTTTCCAAGCTGCAGGTGGATACGCGCGCGGTAGCGCGGGCGCTGGAGCTTTACCAATCCTGTTGCGAGCCTTATATTGCCGGGTTGTTTCCAGAGCGCGAAGCCGAGGCCAAGGCAGCCCTGGAAATGCTCTCTTCGGTTTCCTTCGTCATCATCTCAGGCGCATATTTTGATTCCAAGACCCTGGAATCCTCCGCGCTGTTGCGTTTGCTGGATGCAGAGCTGGCTTCGGCCGACTTGACCGCGCTACTGGCAAAAGTGCTGGACATTACCACGCAGACGTTCCAGGCGTCACTGGGCATCATACTTTTGTGTGACCCTGAAAACGGCGCGTTGCGGATTGCTTCTTCCGTGGGGCTGGATGTGACGGTGCCCGAGGATTTTAAGGTCGAGATGGGCAGCGGCTTTTCCGGCAAGATCGCCATGAGCGGCGAGCCGGACATGGTGCTGGACACGAATGTGGATACTGGCGCGTTGCGTCCTATGATCCGGATTAAGGCCAAATCTCTTTGGGGGGTGCCGCTGAAAGCCGATGGCGAGACGATTGGCGTGATGGTGATCGGGTTCCCCAAACCTTATGAATGGCTGCCCACGGAACGCGAGTTGCTCCGCGCTATTGGAGATCGCACCGCGCTGGCCATTGAACGGGCACGCATGACAGACGCTTTGCGGGAGCGTGAACAGCGCATCGCGGAACTCTCCGGCCATCTCCTGCGCGTGCAGGAAGAGGAACGCAAACGCATCAGCCGTGAGCTGCACGATGAAACCGGCCAGGCGCTGATGGTAATCCGGCTGTATCTGGGAATGATGGAGACGGGCGGCACGGCAAAAAATATTCGCGGCAAAATCCGCGAAACCGTGGAAGTAGTGGACCGCACGATTGAAGGAATCAGAAGGATTATTGGCAAGCTCTCTCCACTAGTGCTACAAGAGCTAGGACTGGTGGCGGCGGTACGCAAGGAAGCCAAGGATTTTGCGCGCAATACCGGCGTGAAGGCGCGCGTGCTGATAACGGAAGACGTAGGCCGGCTTGCGCCGGGGACGGAGCAGGCGATTTATCGCGTGGTGCAGGAAGCGTTGCACAACGTGGCCAAACATGCTCATGCGAAAAACGTGACCGTCCAGGTGGAACGCGCGGACGAACTGGTACAAGTGATTGTTGAAGACGATGGTGTTGGCATCCAGGCGCGCAGCGGGAATTCGCGCGAATCATTTGGGCTGGCCGGAATCAAGGAACGAATTGCCATGTTGGGCGGGACCTCACGCGTGATCTCGGCCAAAGGAAAAGGAACGCGTATTGAGATCAGCGTGCCGGCGGGCGAAGCCACGCAAGTGGTGGACCGCGAGCTGGCGCATGCGGCACATGCAGCACAAAGGCCGAATTAAAAAAAAGGACACTCCCCCATGCCGAAAATCAAATGTTTACTCGTAGATGACCACACGCTGTTTCGCCAGGGCGTACGCCGCCTGCTGGAAAGCGAAAGCGATTTTGAAGTTGTCGGCGAAGCCGCGGATGGCGGAGAAGCCGTGGAAAAAGC
>DATBCN010000695.1:0-1564 GCA_036270475.1 Candidatus Angelobacter sp.
GAAAGTCGCCGCTTTCGCAGACGGGGCCAGCGACATCCGATTGCACCCGCTCACCGCGGTCTTTGGTAAACGATACCGGCGTGATCTCATGCCGCGCCTGATAGAGCGAAGGACGAATCAGGTCATTCATGGCAGCGTCAATGATGGTGAAGCGTTTGTTGCCATTGCGTTTTAGATAAAGCACACGCGTCACCAGCGCTCCGGCGGGGGCAATGATGGAGCGACCGGGTTCAAGCAGCAGATGAGGGAAGGGCTTCTTCATCCGCAGAAACGGTTCCGTAACGGCCTCCGCATAGCGATGGGCCTGGTCAGTAAAATCCACTGGGGCAGCGCTGTTATATGAGATGCCAAGGCCGCCGCCCGCGTCAATGAAGCGGATATTGTGCCCATCGGCTTGAAGCTGCATTACCAGATCCACGGCGCGTTCCATAGCCAGATGGAAGGGAGCCACATCACCGATCTGCGAGCCAATGTGCAGGCTTACACCGGTCACACGAAGATATTTGTGCTGGGCGGCGCGGCGGCAAAGCTCGCGCGCACTGCTAATTGGGACACCAAATTTGTGTTCGCGCAGGCCAGTGGAGATATAAGGATGGGTTTCCGCGGGCACGTCTGGATTTACCCGCAAGGCTATGTTGGCGGTCTTGTGCAGCTCAGAGGCACATGCGGCCAGAAGTTCAAGCTCGCCTTCACTTTCAACATTAAAGAGAAGGATGCCGTTGCGCAGCGCCAGCTTCAGTTCGTCGGCGGTCTTGCCCACGCCGGAAAAGACGATCTTCTTCAGCGCCTTTTTCTGCGCCTTGCGCACGCGTTCCAGTTCGCCGCCGGAGACAATATCAAAGCCCGCGCCCATTCCGGCCAGCAGGCGGAGAATGCTTAGATTGGAATTCGCTTTAACCGAGTAGCACAGCGTGTGGCGGACATGATGAAATGCCCGTTCCAGCGTGCGGTAGCGCTCGCGGATCGCGGTTCCGGAATAGACATACAGGGGCGTCCCGAATTTTTTGGCGAGCTTGTTGATGGAGAGGCCATCGCAGTGAAGCTCGTCTTTTTTGTACGTAAATCCCGGAGGCCGTGTAAACATGACTGGGGATTGTAGCAGGAGAAACAGCGGTGAGATGACGTTCTCCCGGCGCTAACGGTCAGCATGGCTGCGGAGCGACGGCATTTGCGGTACAATCCTTTTTCCCAAAATGCAAAACAACATGGAAGTACTGATTACTCGTGAAAAGATTGCCGAGGGAGTGGCGCGCATCGGCCAGGAGATTACACGCGACTTCGCCGGACAATCGGTAATTCTGGTGGGTGTGCTTAAAGGCGCATGTTTGTTCCTGAGCGACCTGGCGCGGCAGATTGAACTGGAAGCCACGTTCGACTTCATCGCCGTGCGTAGCTATGGCACAAAAAAAGAAAGTGCAGGAGAAGTGCAGCTCATCAAGGACGTGACCACGCCACTGGAAGACAAGAACGTGATTCTGGTGGAAGACATTCTGGATACCGGGCTGACGTTCAGCTTTTTGCAAAAGCTTCTGCAGGCGCGCAAGCCGCGCAGCCTGAAGTTTGC
>DATBCN010000696.1:0-8327 GCA_036270475.1 Candidatus Angelobacter sp.
CTCGCTCCCTCAAATACTTTTGTCACTGTGCTGCGGCCAACGCCATAGATGATGTAGCTTTTTTCGTCAAAGCTGTATTCGCGGAAGAGCAGCTCGGCCAGTCCGTCACCATCCACATCAACGGCGTCAATCAGTTCGAGCCGGGGGGCTACGTCAAGGCGTGAAGAGTCAGTAACGCTGGCGGAAAGCTTTTGCGGTACGCCGTCAAAGTCCACGCGGGCAATAACGGTAACATAGCGCGAGATGAATTTTCCGGGGGCACCCTTGCTTCCAGATGCGAGATAACTGCCGGGAATCTCCGCGCTCAACACCATGACGGCATCATTGCTCAGATCTAGATCAAAGGAATGCATGACAACGTTCTTGAGCGAGCTGGGCGTGAGCTGCGCATTCTCGCGGGGAAGCTGTGCCAGCGCCAGCTTACGCATCTTGGCTTCCATCTGTTCTTCTTCGCCGGCCTTCCATTTGAATTCGTAGGACCGTGGATCCAGGGACTGAGTGTCAGACACAGCCACCAGCACTTTAGTCCCAGCTACCGGGAGCTTGATCCTGGTTGCGGGCACGGTACCATCCACCGGAGTTGGTTTGGTCTGCGGCGGCTCAGGTGGTTCCTGTTTCTGTGGATCACGGCGCTTGAGCGTCGGACGGTCAGCATCTTCTGGCGGAGCGGCAGGTGATGCAGCCGCAGGCGCCGTATCTGGCGACGCCGAACCGGCTGTGGAGGCAGCAGGAGCCGGAGTACCAGAGGGCGCAGCCGCGGTTGTGCTGTCACCGCGATGCAAGACCGGCCGGTCATCGCCAGCGACTACAGGCGCAGGGGCCGGCGGCTTCTTCGTGAGGTCAGCGGGCTGCCATTTGCCGAGGGCTGTCCAGCCGTGATTGTTTGTGCCGCTCAGGATAGTTGCGTAGCCTGCGGGGATGCCAGACGTCTGGCCTTCGTACACAATCCCATTTTCCAGGGCCATGGGACGTGGCGACGACTTATAGATGGCGGCGTCATTGAACCGGCCTTCGTCCAGAATAGTCACCGGGTAAATGCGTGTAGAGACAATTCCAGACGAATCGGTTGTGATCTCAAGTACGGCAGTAGCACGCAGCTTGTGGGCCTTACGCCGCTGCGCCGTGGCCAGAGCAGCGGCACAGACCAGCACCACGGCTGCGCTGGCCAGAAACTTGCTTCTGCTATATAAATTCATTGACGTTATAAACACAGGAAATCCATGGAAGTTAATGATAAAGCCCCGGAGTTCTCTCTTGCTAATGAAGAGGGAAAAACAGTTGCACTGAAAGACTATCGCGGGAAGAACGTGGTGTTGTTCTTTTACCCCAAGGCCAACACCTCCGGTTGAACGATTGAAGCGTGCGGGTTCCGCGACGCATTCCAGAAGATCCAGCGGGCTGGCGCTGTTGTATTTGGCATCTCAGCCGATAAGCCGTCTGCCCAGAAGAAGTTCAAGGAGAAAAACGACTTGCCCTATCCGCTGCTGGCGGATGTGGACAAAGCCGTCTGCATCAAGTACGGCGTGCTCAAGGAAAAGAGCATGTATGGCCGGAAATATATGGGCATCGACCGGAGCACGTTCGTGATCAGCCCGGAAGGAAAGATCGCCGCGATCATCAGCGGCCTGAAGCCCGATGAACATGCCGGAGCGGTAATCAAGGCGTTGCAGCCGGCTTAAGACGGAGATCGGTAAATCGCCGTAATCGCACGGCATCGGAACGCGGAGCGCGGCGTTGATCTGCCACCTACACCGGGCTGCTAGCTATTTTGATCCGGTGATCGTGAAAGTCAAAACACTCTCTGCTGGGATAGTGACCTCTTGCTTGCCGGTGGCAGCGGCTACTCCTGTTCCAGCGCCTGCTCCGGCAGCCGCGCCGATGGCCGCGCCTTTGCCGCCTCCGGCCAGCGCGCCGATCAGAGCGCCAGCACCGGCGCCGCCGCCAATTTTGGTGACATTGCTTTTAGTGTGGCTCTTGCCTTTGCGGCTCACCCGTGAGCTATAGACCGTCTCACCTTTGATGGAGGTAAGGCGCAACGCGAGTTCGCCTGGTTTGTGCAGACGCCCGCTGCGGTTGACGTAGGTGACTTTTCCTTTTACAGGATCGCCAGCCCTGGCCAGCGTTTTGCCATCAGCCACAATGTCACTGGTCAAAGCCCCGCTCCAGACCTGTTCTTTGTGCGCAGTGGCCGAACTGAGAGAAGTATTCAGCCGGACAGTCGCATGACTGCCTGAGGGGAAAGTGACCGCTCCCGCGCCCAACGCGGATGTAATCAAGAGAATTGCCACTGCTACGGAGCTACGAAATTTCATGAGTTTTCCTCCAGAGCAAATGCCAGAACGCAGTTCTTCACTGGCCCAAGAACTTGCTGGTCTCAGGCATAATTTTAATGCCGTCATGCATTGTGCTATACACTTTTCGCTGGGAACGGAGGAACTAATGCGAGCTTGGCCTTTCGTGCTTTTGCTTCTCGGGCTATGCGCCAGCGGACGGGCCGTCCCACGGCCAGAGGCCGCCAAGGCGTTGCACCAACTGTTTGCGGCAGCCTGGGAGCAGGAAATGCAGGAAGCGCCCGAAGAGGCTTCACAGTTGGGCGACCGCCGCTGGAATGATCGCTGGACAGACCGAAGTCTTGAGGCTTATGCCAAACGCGACCACAACCACCAGGAATTGCTGGCCAGGCTTGCGAAGATTGATCGCAGCGCTCTGAACAAGAACGATCAGCTTAATTATGACCTCTTCCAGAAGCGCTATCTGGACCGCGCGGAGCAATACAAGACGCATTGGTTTCTGATGAGCTTTAACCAGCGCGAAGGACCGCAATCCATTGACGATCTGGGCAGCTCTCTTCGGTTTGAAACGCTGAAAGATTATGAAGACTGGCTGGCGCGGATGCGCGCGCTTCCCGTCTACCTGGACCAGGTGATGGCCCTGTTACGCCAAGGAATGCGCGAGCACATGGTGCATCCGAAGATCATTATGGAGCGCATTCCGGCCCAGATCGACAAGCAACTTGTAAGCGATTCCACGCAGAGCGGTTTTTATAAACCATTCGAACGTTTTCCCAAAGGAATTAGCGCAGCCGATCAACAACGCCTGCAGCAGGACGCGCGCCAAGCCGTTAAGCAGCAGGTTGTGCCGGCATTCACACGGTTCAAGCAATTCTTTGTGGGCGAATACCTGCCAGCATGCTATGACCAGGTGGGCATCTGGCAGGTGCCGCAAGGCGGGCAGCTTTACACACAGTTGATACGCCACCATACAACCACCAACATGACGCCTGAAGAGGTACACCAGATCGGCCTGAAAGAAGTGGCGCGCATCAATGGCGAGATGGACAGCGTAATGCAACAGACTGGATT
This sequence comes from Candidatus Angelobacter sp., assembly GCA_036270475.1. Lineage (GTDB taxonomy): Bacteria > Acidobacteriota > Terriglobia > Terriglobales > Acidobacteriaceae > Angelobacter. The sequence goes on from DATBCN010000696.1 coordinate 3,363, forward strand.
CAAAGGCACTCGGGAAGAGTTTTTTAAATTCCTGCGCACTGATCCGCAGTTTTTCTACAAGACGCCGGAAGAATTATTTCAGGCCTATAAAGCCGTGGCCAAAACGATTGATCCAAATCTGGTGAAGGTGTTCCGCACGTTGCCGCGCGAGCCTTACGGGGTGGAAGCGATCCCGGCAGCTTTTGCGCCTGACACCACGGCTGCTTATTATCGCCAGGGCGCAGCCGATGGGTCGCGCGCCGGAACCTATTTCGTTAATCTTTATAAACCTGATGCGCGGCCCAAGTGGGAAATGATGGCGCTTTCACTGCATGAATCAGTGCCAGGACATCATCTGCAGATAGCCCGGGCGCATGAATTGGGAGAGATGCCCAATTTCCGCCGCTATGGTGAATACAGCGTCTATGTGGAAGGCTGGGGACTATACGCTGAATCACTGGGCGATGACATGGGCCTTTACAGTGATCCATATTCCAAATTTGGCCAGTTGAGCTATGAAATGTGGCGCGCCGTGCGTCTGGTAGTGGATACAGGAATCCATGTGGAGCACTGGACCCGCGAACAAGCCATCCGTTATTTCATGGAAAACTGCCCGAAACACGAACTGGACGTCACCAATGAGATTGACCGCTACATTGCCTGGCCCGGACAAGCATTGGCATACAAGATCGGCGAATTGAAGATCAAGGCTCTCCGGGCGAAGGCGCGAGAACAGTTAGGCGCGAAATTTGACCTGAAGGAATTCCACGACGTGGTGCTGGGCACAGGGCCCGTACCCCTGGATATTCTGGAGCGAAACGTGAATGAGTGGATCGCCGGTAAAACGCGGCCAGATGTGAACTCCGCTGGCGGAGCTGCGAGCCGTTCCCACTTCGGCGCCAAAAAGTAAATGACGACTGTTCCAACTGCGCAGCCCGAAGAGGCATCGACCGTGGCGCGCACTGAACGATTTTATCGGCCCGAGCTGGACGCACTACGCTTCTTTGCTTTCTTTGGAGTATTTCTCTTTCACGTTGCTCCCAAAACCATGGATTTTTACGCCGCTGCGGGCGCTCCACATTGGCTGGGCAACCTGCTTATCTCCATGTTTGGAGCAGGCGCATATGGCGTGGACCTGTTCTTTGCGTTAAGCGCATACCTTATCACGAGCCTTTTGTTGCGTGAACGCGCAGCCACGGGATCGCTTGATCTGCGTGGCTTTTACCTGCGCCGCATTCTCCGTATCTGGCCGCTCTATCTTGCGTTTGTGGCCTTTGCCGCAATCACGGCAAGAGTGTTTCCCAGCCAGAATCTGCCGTTGCGATTCGTGGCGGGCTATTGTCTCCTTGCCGGCAACTGGGTCTACGTTTTCTACGGCCTGCCTGCTTCATTCGCTGTCCCGCTCTGGACCGTGTCAGTGGAGGAGCAGTTTTATCTTGCCTGGCCTCTGGCGCTGCGCAGGGCATCCACGCAAAGCATGGCTGCAATAGCAATCGGATTGTTGCTGCTGGCCAACGCTGGGCGAGTTTGGCTGGCAGTTTCCGCTGCACGTTTTGAAGCCATGGAATGTAATACCTTCACCCGACTCGACCCTATTGCGCTTGGGATACTCATTGCGCTGTTCAGTGAAAGACTGCCAAAGTTTTCCCGCTGGCAGCGCATCGCTCTTCTTTGCATAGGTGTTGCCGGCGGGATTGCGATTTATGCGTTCAGTATTTCCGCCAATCCGCCAAAGTTCAGCACATGGAAGCTGGCGGTGGGACACCTACTTACCGCATTTACGAGTGTCGCGATTTTGCTTTCTCTCATGGGCGCGCAGCATCCTTTCCTGCGCAACAGAGTATTGCTCTACCTGGGAAAAATCTCTTATGGCTTATATGTCCTGCATGAGTTTGCGCATGCTTGCGCCGCCCGCTTCATTCACGCCTTTTCGCCGCTTACAGTCATGGCGCAATCGGCGGCAGCTTTTGCGCTCACCATCTTGTTCGCAGCCGCTTCCTATCGCTGGCTAGAAAGCCCATTTCTGCGGCTGAAAGAGCGTTTCGCCCACGTGCAATCGCGGCCCGTATGATGCGCGACACCAAACTGCTGCGCCGTGCATTTTTCAATCGCGATCCGCGCATCGTCTCGCGCGAGCTGCTGGGCAAACTCATCGTCCGCAAAGAAGGCCGCAAGACGCTTGCCGGACGCATCGTTGAAGTAGAGGCATACCTCGGCGCGGGCGATCTGGCTGCGCACTCTGCCGCGGGACACACCGCTCGCAACGTTGTGATCTTCGGCCCTCCAGGACATGCTTACGTTTACTTTATCTATGGCGTCCATTACTGCCTGAACATTTCCTGCCTTCCCATCGGCGAGGCGGGATGTGTACTGATCCGCGCGCTGGAACCTGTCAGTGGAATCAGCACGATGGCAACAGCCCGTGGATTCAGCGATCTTGATCCTGCATCGGCCCGTGATCTGCGCAAGATTGCCAGCGGACCAGGCAAGCTCTGCGCCGCGCTGGGCATAACTCGTCCGCGAGACAACGGCAAAGACATGGTTGCACCGCGCTCAGATCTTCAGGTAATGGACGATAGCTTCGCCGTTGATCAAATCGCCGTAACGCCGCGCATTGGCATTACCAAATCAGCCGAGATGCCGCTGCGCTATATCATCGAGAAGAATCCCTTTGTTTCAAAAAAGTAGAGAACGGCAGCCCAATCACCTTGGCCCGGCGGCATCGCCTTTTCCCAATACCACAATGTTATCGATCAGCCGCGTGCTGCCCAGGTTGGCCGCAACAGCCACCAGCGCTCCGCTGGAAATGTCAGCAACAGGCTCCAGCGTGTCACGATTTACGATCTCAAAATAATCGAGCTTTGCCGCGGACTCTTCCGCCATTACCTGTTCGCCGGCGATTTTCAACCGCGCGGCATTGCCCTCACCCTGATCGGCCAGCGTCTGCACGCGCATGAGTGACCGGTACAGCGCCAGCGCCTGCTTACGCTGCTCAGGATTCAGATACGCATTGCGTGAACTCATGGCCAGCCCGTCCGCTTCTCGCACGATGGGGCAGACAACAATCCGCACGTCAAAATTCAGGTCGCGCACCATTTTTTTTACGATCGCCACCTGGGCTGCGTCTTTTTGGCCAAAGAACGCAAGGTCCGGCTGCACGATGTTGAACAGGTTCGCCACGACCGTAGTCACGCCATTGAAATGTCCGGGCCGCGAACGGCCATCCAGTTTGTCACTCAGTCCCTGCACGGTAACCCACGTGGTTGCCCCCGGTGGATACATCTCTTCCACCGCAGGCAGAAAGAGATAGTCAGTCTTTTCCGCGGCCAACTTCGCGGAATCCTTCTCCACGTCCCGTGGATATTTGGAGAAATCTTCCTTCGGCCCAAACTGCGTGGGGTTCACAAAGACTGAAGCGATGACCACATCACACTGCGCGCGCGCCGTGCGCACCAGAGAGAGATGTCCTTCATGCAGCGCGCCCATGGTAGGAACAAAGCCCACGCGTTTGCCGGCGCGGTGCGCTTCTTTGCTTACGGCCGAGACTTCCGCGGCAGAAGTAAGAATGAGCATGGAGGAATAGAAGTTGGTATTTGGTAATTAGTATTTGGCCTTGCCTCATTGCAGATATCAAATGCTTTGTTGCAGGGAGAAGCTCAGCGCTCTCCTTTCGTACGCTAATTCCTAACGGCTAATTACCAAATACTAAGTACCCGTTGCTACCTGCTATACGCCTTCATTTCTTTCCGCCGCAGGATCGCATCCAGCTCCATCTTGGTCCCCTTCGGCAGATGGTATGACTCCGCGTCTGACGGATACTCATGCATCTCAACGTCAGCCTTAAACTGCTGGATAGCGTTCGTAATCATGGCCGCGGCGTCTCCATAGCGGCGGACAAACTTCGCCGGCTCGGCAAATGTGAGGTTCACAATGTCATGGAAGACCAGCACCTGGCCGTCACAGTCCGGTCCGGCGCCAATGCCAATCGTGGGCGCGCTCACTTCGCGGGTAATCATCGCCGCCACTTCCCGCGGGACGCCTTCCAGCACAATCGCAAATACTCCGGCGCGGTCCAGGGCCACGGCGTCTTTTACCAGCCGCTCGATTCCTGAAAAATCCTTGCCCTGCACTTTGTAGCCACCCATCTTGTGCAGCGACTGTGGCGTGAGCCCAATGTGCCCCATTACGGGCACTTCAGCGTCAAGCACGCGCTTCACCAGGCTGGCGCGCTGCGCGCCGCCTTCCAGCTTTACCGCCTCCGCGCCGGACTCCTTCACAAACCGCAGCGCATTGTGTACGCCTTCCTTTTCGTCTTCGTGATAAGCGCCAAAAGGCATGTCCGCAATCACCATGGCGGATTTCACCGCGCGTCGCACGGCCCGCGTGTGATGCAGCATTTCGTCCATGGTTACCGGCAAGGTGTTGTCATAACCCAGCACAACCTGCGCCAGCGAATCGCCCACTAAAATCATGTCAATCCCGGCCTGGTCAACCAGACGGGCGGTGGCGTAATCATAGGCAGTCAGGCAGGTGATGGGTTCACGCTGCAGTTTTTTCTCTTGGATTGTTGTGGTGGTGACTTTGCGTCGAATCGACGTTGGTGTAGGTTGGGCGCTCTGGGGCTGCCCTCCATTCCAGGAAGTGATGCTCATTTTTGCCTCCAGTGCAGTTCGGGAACTCCCGATACCGCCTGTGTCGTTCACATCTTTAGATGCCAAGCAAGAGATGCGAACGAGGGTATTCTAGTCTCAGGAAGATTGTCTGGCTACCCTTTTTTTGCAATCCTCGATTTTGCAATCCTCGGTCCCACCATTTTTTCGGGGGCAAGTGTCCATTTTTCGCCACCATTTCCCGACTAAGGGGACTTTGGTCCCACTTTTGCTTCCCGGTCACCTGCGATGACCCAATTTTGGGCAGCTTTGCACGGGGCTGTAAAGCCAGTGCTTAGCCCAAGTTGTGCGTGCGGGGCCGAATTCAGGTGCCGTG
>DATBCN010000697.1:0-3771 GCA_036270475.1 Candidatus Angelobacter sp.
GCGGATGCGCCATTCACAATGCCAAAGAACTCGCGCTGCAATGCCAGGGTGACCGGTCCAGTGATGCCATTGCTGATATTGATTTTGTCGATGGAGCGGATCGGAGTGATTTCTGAAGCGGTGCCGCAGAAAAAGACTTCGTCGGCCAGGTAGAGCATCTCGCGGGGGATCATCTGCTCAACCACGGTCATGCCAATGTCCTCGGCCAGGGTAATTACGCTCTCACGGGTAATGCCAGGTAGCACTGAGTTGCTCAGCGGCGGCGTCATGAGTTTGCCCTTGCGGACAATAAATATGTTGGCGCCGGAAGCTTCACTCACGTAGCCGTTTACATCCAGGGCAATTCCCTCAACATAGCCGTTTACTATGGCTTCCATCTTGATCAGCTGGGAATTCATGTAATTGGCGCCGGCCTTGGACATGGCGGGCATGGTGTTGGGCGCGATTCGCGACCACGAAGAGACGCAGGCATCCACGCCGTCACTCACGTTGCCGTGTCCCAGATACTTGCCCCACGGATAATTGGTCATATAGACCTCGGTGGGTGAGTTAAAGGGATTTACGCCGGCTTCGCCGTAACCCCGCATCACAATGGGACGCAGATAGCAGGGCCATACGCCATTGGCCGCCACCAGTTCCAGCGCGGCGGCGCAAAGCTGGTCCACGGAGTACTCAAACTCAATGCGGTAAATCTTGGCTGAATCCTGGAGCCTTTGCATGTGGTCGCGAAGCCGGAAAATTGCCGGTGCGCCGGATGGCGCATAGCAGCGGACACCTTCAAAAACAGAAGAGCCGTAGTTGACCACATGGGCCATCACGTGGATCTGGGCGTCGTTCCAGGGAATCAGCTTTCCGTTGTGCCAGATCTTTTCGGTCGCTTGAATCGCCATTAGGGTTGGCTCCTTCAGATTTTTTTTGATTGTCCCGCTCGCCTGAACCGTAATTTCATCCTTCGGCGCGGACCGCAAAAGATCAGAAATCAGTTCTCGTCCCTATTTTAGATAGGAAACCAAGGCGAACGGCACATTATATCTGACGGAAATTTCCCCGGCCAACATTACATACGGCTAAATTCGCACCGCATGGATTACAAATGTTTGCCGGGGAATCGATTCGTGCCGATTTCTAGGGCCGCGTCCCTGTCGCAGCCTGTGTTTGGACCGCTTTTTCCTGGCCAGCAGCAACCGCCGGAGCGTTCTGCGCTACGGCTGTTGGCGGCGTGTACAGGTAGGTTTTTGGGTTGGCCATCATGATAGGCATGGCGGCAAAAGGCTTGGAGTAATCATTGGCCGCATTCCAGAACAGGAATCCGTCTCCGTGATGTCCTTTGGAAGCGCTCACCTGTTTCAGGATGTATTCCGGCGAATACGTCTTTGTCCGCCAGCGGAAAGCCTGCAGCCAGGGACGAATCACCACGCCTGTTCCGGCCGTGACTTTATCAAAACGGTCCATGGAGACGCTGATGAAGTGTTCCGGCGCGTCACCCGGCGCTTTATAGCCGTCCATCCCGAAAAAGTGCGAGGGATAGATCATGGGTGAAATCACATCGGCGTGCTTGGCCATTTTGGTAATGTCCTGGCCGGTATGGCTCAGATCAACCTGCCTCTGCCATGCCATGATGCCAAAAACATCCAGTGACACCAGTACGCCCGCCGGATGAAGCTCGCTGTAGGCGCGATCGAGAAAGCTGGCAATCACGTCATCGCGGTGCATCTTGGGGTCTTTCTGGAACGCGAACAGTGCATCAGACTGGTTGCCTTCGGCAGGAAAGCGCACGTAGTCAAACTGAATTTCGTCCACGCCGGAGGTGGCTACGTACTTGGCCAGCGCAATGTTGTAATCCTGGACCTCTTTATTGGAGCTGTCTGACCACACCAGCTTGCCGTTTTCCCGCCAAGGCAGGTGAAGGCTCCGGGACTGCACCGCCAACTCTCCGTGGTGCTGCGCGATATTGTCATCCCGGAAGAGCGCTTGCCGGGCGATTACATGCAGGTCCAGCGAATGCAGATAGCGGACATATTTCGGCAGGTTTGTGATGGGATAGTTATGAATCTTCTTCGCCAACGGATGCTGAAATGGAACGTTGATGGTGCCGTCACTGTCCTTAATGTCAAAGACCACCGCGTTTCCGCCTGCCTGCTTCCAGCGGCGGACCAGTTCAATTCCGTGCGCGCTGCCGGCAGTCCCGCCGGTAAGGTAAATGGCGCGGACTTCAGTCTCTTTCGGGAACGGACGCGATTTTTCTACGATTGGCTGCGGTTCAATGCCGGGAACCAGGACCGTTTCGCCCTTCTTGAAGCTGGTCCTGCCGTTGTTCGCCTTGGCGATTGCGTCCACATACTCGGCCACCGTCATATAAGAAGACTCAGACAGATGGGCGCGAGCCAGGAATTGCGCCGTGGTAACGGCTTTGGCCGTATGGGCAATCGTGCCCGCGGGCAATTCCTGCGGCTGCGGAGCGGCGGCTGGCGGGTTCTGCGCCTGCGCTGCCGGCGTTACGGGCTTTTCCGCGGCGGAAGCGGCTTGCATCTGCTCATGCCGCGTCAGCACCACGAGCGCAACAATCAGCCCTAGCACGATCAGGGCGGCGGAGGATATGAAACGAAACTTCTTGGGTACCATGCAAGGACTCTTTCCCGGGGTCTTACAGGCATCTTAGCAGTGTCCCGGTATTCCGATCAAAATAGCTGGAGTGCCTGACCCTTTGGCAGGAACTCAGCATCTAAAGTTTTAGGATGCGAGTTGCTCGGCTGTTGACAAATGAGTAATGACAACTCAACAGCTTACATTTCCATCTCACATTTTGACCCTCCGGAATCCGGAGACTCCTCGGCGAAAAGAGGCGGGGAATTTTATGAGGACCGGCTTTAATACTGCACTTGATCCCACGCGGCGCAGCTCGGATGCGCAGGACTTTGACTCCACTTTGCGTCGTAAGATCGTTGGCCAGGGCGCGGCCATTGAGAAAATGGTGGAAATCTACCAGATGTTTCTCGCCGGACTGAACGCCCCTGGCCGTCCCGTGGGAAACCTTCTTTTTCTTGGGCCCACCGGCTCGGGCAAGACCCGGGTGGTGGAAGCCACGGCGGAAACCCTGTTTGGCGATCCACGGGCCGTCATCAAGATTGACTGCGCTGAATTTCAGCATAGCCATGAAATCGCCAAGCTCATCGGCTCGCCGCCTGGCTATCTGGGACACCGCGAGACCCATCCCCTGCTTACGCAGGAGGCGCTTAACCAGTGGCATACCGAAAAGCTTAAGATGACGCTCCTTCTCTTTGACGAGATTGAGAAGGCCAGCGATGCGCTGTGGCAACTGCTGCTCGGCATTCTGGACAAGGCCACGCTCACGCTGGGCGATAATCGCCGCGTCGATCTTTCCCAGTGCCTGATCGTGATGACTTCAAACCTGGGCGCCCATGAAATGGACGAACTCATGACCGGCGGCCTCGGCTTCGGCAATACCCGGCGTCAGGGCCAGGTTGATTCCGCGCTCGACGACAAAATTACCCGCACCGCCCAGGAAGCGGCGCGGCGCAAGTTCTCTCCCGAGTTCATGAACCGGATCGACAAAGTCGTCGTCTTCAAGACGCTCCGCCCGGAACATCTGGAGCAGATACTTGAAATTGAACTGGGCATGGTGCAGCAGCGCATCCTGCAGGCCACCGGAAACAGCCAGTTTGTGTTTGCTTGCACCGCCCCGGTCAAAGGGTTTCTTTTGCAGGAAGGCACAGACCCCAAGTATGGCGCGCGCCATCTGAAGCGGGCCAT
>DATBCN010000698.1:0-3447 GCA_036270475.1 Candidatus Angelobacter sp.
GGTTCCGGGTTTCTGCTGTGCGATATCGAACAGTCCGGTGCCAAAAGCGAACAGACGCCAGGGCGTTCACACATGGCTGGAATTTTTAGCTTTCCGCATGATGAGGAACGAGAAGCTCTTCCGCCGATTGGGAAGTTGGAGGAGCCAGCCAACGGAAGAGTGCGGTTGCGGCGAATGCGCCGGCGGCCTGCGCCACCATGAAGCCCGGTGCATCCATAGGCCTGATCCCGGCAAACGTATTGGTGAAACACCGCGCAAGAGTTACAGCGGGATTGGCGAATGACGTTGATGCCGTGAACCAATATGCGGCGGTTATGTAAGCCCCCACGGCAAAGGGAACTGCTGCAAGCCGTGCGCGGGAGCAACCCCAGATCACTGCCAGCAGGCCGAAGGCGGCCACAAATTCACTGATGAGCTGCGGCACGCCAGAGCGGACATGAGTTGACGTTTGCAACAGCCTCTGGCCAAACATGGCATGTGCGATATAGACGCCCGCGATGGCGCCCGCACACTGGGCAGCAATGTAACCCGGCACAAGTCTCCACGGCAGCCCGCCCTGGGTGGCATCGGCCAGCGTTACGGCAGGATTGAAGTGCGCGCCGGAGATAGGGCCAAAAGCCAGGATAAGTGCAACAAGCGCCGCGCCCGTGGCGATGGTGTTCTCCAGCAGCGCAAGCGAGGTGTTTCCCGCGGAAAGCGTTTCCGCCATGATCCCTGATCCAACCACGGCGGCCAGTAGAAACGCGGCGCCAATGCACTCAGATGCAAGCCTCTTTGCCAATGTGTATTCCTGGGCCACACATACTCCTTATCGTACCGTTGCTTTGCGCCGGGAAGAGAGCACCGCAGCCGGATTGCCAGCTTCACTCAGCGTGCAAGCGCCGTTTTGAATCGCTTGTTTCAGCTTCCGGGTATCGGCTGTGAATGTCCTGCCGTTCAGGGCAAGCTTAAGATAAGCCAGCAACTCGGTGTACTCAGGTCTGGTGTCCGGGACAAGGCGGTAATAGACCCTGTATCCCACGCGCCGGTCAATGACCAGGCCTGAACGCTTCAGATAGGTGAGATGGCGGGAAACATTCGATTGCGAACTGCCAACCACGTATTGAATGTCACATCCACAAAGCTCGCCCTGCAAAAGCAGGTTGATGATGCGCAGGCGGTTGATGTCCGCCAGTCCCTTGAAATATTCCTCCACGCCCATCATCCTGGTTGCGCCCCTTGTGCGGTTGTAGGTCTGGACCATTTTCGTGTAAGATTTCCGCATCTTCAAGTCTATGCGTTTAACTGCATAAAGTCATTAACATGGGCAGGGAGCAATTATCATGCGCGGGATGTACAACGTTCTCTTCCTCTGTACGGGCAATTCTGCCCGGTCCATCATGGCGGAAGCTATTATGAACCAGAAGGGGCGGCCGAATTTTACCGCGTACAGCGCAGGCAGCCAACCGAAGGGCTCGGTCCATCCGGCTGCGCTCCGCCAACTGGAAATCGCGCGCCTGCCGACCGCGGAATACCGCAGCAAAAGCTGGGACGAGTTTGCCCAACCCGGTTCTCCCCGCCTTGATTTTGTGTTTACTGTTTGCGACAACGCTGCTGCTGAAGTCTGCCCTATCTGGCCCGGCCAGCCAATGACGGCGCATTGGGGTGTCCCTGACCCGGCGGCCGTTGAGGGCGGCACGGAAGCCATTCAGAGGGCTTTTCAGAATGCTTTTTTAGCTTTAGATCGTCGCATCAGTCTTTTTCTGTGCCTCCCGCTGGGAAGCCTTGACACGCTGGCAATCAAACGAGAAATCGACAAGATCGGCAGCGTGTAAAACAAATTGCTTTGCGCTTGCGCCCCGCAAAGATCGTGGCCGACATTTTTGCTGCTGTGAGTGTCCCGTCACTTGAAGTCTATTTCGCGACCGCCACCGCCGCCACATTCATCAGCAAAGTAACCGCTGCGGCGATCACCACGCCCTGCGCGGTCCTGGGCTTTTCTTTTCGCACCAGCAAGCGCCAGATTGGGACAACATACCCAACCTGCACCAAACCGACTGCGCCGACCAGCACATAGTACGCAGGAAGCATCCGCACATCGGCCGCCAGCAGCAGCCAGCCCACTCCAAGCTGCGCAACGTTCAGCAGCCAGCAGATGGCCAGGCCGGCGATGATGGACCCTTTGCCGTGACCGGTGGGCATGTCATCTATTCAAGCACAGCAACTCAGCAGACAACTAACAGGCAACGAGTTGAAGCAAAAAAAGCCTGCCGTCGCCAGCAGGCCTTAATTGATTTGGGGGTTGTTCTGTTTTGACTGATTGCTGACCGCAGCTTACGGCACCATCTCCTGCGTGATCGTCGCGCCGCCCATCTCTGCCAGCACTGCCGTCATCTTCACCGGCTTGCGTGAGTCTTTGGCGATCCACAGGGTCTGTTTTTCGCTGCCGTCGGCAGAGCTAAGCTCAACCTTGTAGGTATCGAACGTTCCCGCGGGCACGGTTACGCTCTCCGCGCCCACTACTTTCAACTGCAGCACTTTTTCTTTTTGCTTCCGCACGTCAAAATTGCGGAAGGAAGTGGTGTAACCATCCGCCAGCGGCAGCGCGCCTATGCTTACTTCTGATGCAGCCGCATCGGCAAAGATCGGCCCGCCCAGATCGGCGGAGATCGGTTTGTCCTGTCCGTTGATGTTCATGGTGCCGGTGGCTTTTTTGCCGTCAAAAGCCACGTCAATCGTCGCCGGCCCCTGCTTGATGGTGCGCTTGCTCACCACCAGCGTCCCTTTTTCAATGGTTGAAACATCGCTCGCATCGCCCATGGCCGATTGCATTGTGCCCGTGGCAACCCATTTGCCGTTGTCTTCTTTAATGGTGGTGGACATGTCCATCGCCATCTCCTGGCCGCCCATGGAGAGTTTTGCCTTGTACTTGTAGGTTCCGGGCTGTAAATCCGCGGCGGCTTTGGGCAGCCCAACGGCTCCTGCATCCACCTTCTTGGCCAGCACCACGGTCTTGGGATCTACCGTGACCTCTTTCAGCCGCGCCACCACTTCCGGCGTTCCGCCTTCCTGCGCGCGTCCGCCCAGATACTTGGCAAAGAACTTTTCCGTGGCCATTACGCTGGCCATATTGTTGACGGGCCGCGCAAAACCATGGCCTTCGTCCGGGATCAGCAGGTATTCCACGGGGAAACCGCGGTCACGCAAGGCGATCACGATCTGCTCTGACTCCGCATGGTTTACCCGGGGATCATTGGCCCCCTGCGCGATCAGCAGCGGCGTCTTGATCTTGGCAGCCGAGGTAAGCGGCGACCGTTCAATCAAAAGCGCTTTTCCTTCCGGCGTGTTGGGATCGCCCATGCGCACATGGAACACTTTTCGTATCGACTCCCAGTACGGCGGAATCGAGTCCAGCAGCGTAATCAGGTTCGACGGCCCAAACAGGTCAACCGCCGCGGCATAAACATC
>DATBCN010000699.1:0-2099 GCA_036270475.1 Candidatus Angelobacter sp.
CTCCGGGGTCAGCAGCGATCCCTGCAGAAAGCGCTTCAACTTATATTCAAAGCTAATCTTGTCGTCAGATACGGGCAACAGTCCGGCGCATTTGAGCGCCGTTCTACACAAAGCCGCTGGAACTCTGCGGGCCGCGGCGGAATAACGGTCCGCTTTGTAGGTAAGATAGCCGGCAAAAAGTTCATCCGCGCCTTCACCGGTCAGGACAACTGTCACCTGCCGGCTGCTCATCTGCGCCAAAAACCATGCGGGGAGGGCGCCGGCGTCCGCGCTGGGTTCGTCAGAGTAATACGCCATTTTCTGGATTGCGCCTTCCAGGTCAGCGCTTTCATCCAGGTTAAGCTCAGTGTGCCGGCTGCCAAAGTGGCAGCTGATCTCTCCGATAGAAGCGCTCTCATCAAAGGAGCGGCCTTTAAAGGTGATGGAAAATGTGCGCAACTGCGCCGCGCCGGCATCTGCGGCATAGCGAAGTATGGTGGAAGAATCCAGTCCGCCACTGAGCCAGACGCCTACGGGCACGTCAGAAACCAGTTGCTCGCGGACTGACTTCTGGAGCAGATCGTCCAGTTCTTCCGCGGCTTCACCAATGGATCGCGGTGCGGGCGTCTCTGGCGCTTTCCGCAAGTATGAATGCGTAGTGAAACTGTGGTTATGCCACTCCAGCAGATGTCCGGGCAGAAGCTTGTAGATGCCTTCCACCAGGGTGTGCGGGGCCGGCACATAGTTGAGGCCCAGATAACAGTTCAAGCCCTCCATGCAGAGATTGCGCGGGACCTCCGGGTGGGCAAAGATGCATTTCAGCTCTGAGCCGAAATACAGTTCGCCTTCATGCCGCGCGTAATACAGCGGCTTAATGCCCATGCGGTCGCGCGCAAGAATGAGCTTCCGCTCGGATTGCACCCAGATGCCAATGGCAAACATGCCGCGGAAATGGGCAAAGCATTCACTGCCCCAGCGCAGAAACGCATGCAGGATGACTTCCGTATCGCAGCGGCTTTCAAATTGTGCTCCGCCAGTTGTAAGTTCATCGCGCAGCTCATGATGATTGAAGATTTCACCGTTGAAGACCACGATCACGTCGCCATCCGGGCTGATCAGAGGTTGGTCGCCGCTCTCCAGGTCGAGAATGCGGAGGCGCGTTGCCGCGAGCGAGATCAATTCCGTGGTAAAGCGGCCTTGCTGGTCCGGTCCACGGTGGATGAGAGACTCAAGCGCCGTCTCCACTACGCCGCGCGGCAGGCGTTTGCGCACGTGCGTATACCCGAGGATGCCACACATAGAGTGTCGCTTTCTTCGGGCAGAAGAAGGTGAGAGTCTTACCGCTCCGACGGACGTACGCCTGTGATCTGATTGACCGCCCGGAGCGTGCCCCTTTTACGCCGCGGTCACATCAGCCACACTCACGCAGTTTTTTCCCCACATGGCGAAACGTTTCCGCGATTATACGCGGAAGAAACGTATTGCCAAGCAAAAAATTAAGAAGTGTAAAGGCGTAATGCGAATGCTGCGCCGCCGCTAAAAAATACAACGTTTCTAACCGGTTACGCAGTTTGGACAATGGCCAGAAGATGCAGTTTTCTGCATATATAATGCTGCACATGGTGGCCAGAAAAGGCATTTGGGTAGTCATGGGGATAGCAGCACTTGCCTGCCCGGGATACGCGCAAGAGCCCAAGACGGTTTCGACTGAGGAAGCAACCCAGCACCTGACGAAGCGTGTTCCGCCTGAATATCCGCCATTGGCCGAGACAGCCCATATTCAGGGATCTGTCATTTTAGAAATCACCATTACCGAAAACGGCAAAGTCACTGGCATGAGAGCTATAAGCGGACATCCCATTCTTGTCCAGCCGGCAATGGATGCTGTACAGCAATGGGAGTTCGAGCCATTCATGGAAGAGGGCAAGCCAATAGCGGTGTGGACCTCAATCAAAGTCGATTTTGGGCTTGGTCCTGGAGCAGAGTTGCGCGGCAAATACCTGGAGCAGGAAGTGGAATGCTCGAAACAAATTCAGATCAAGTCTGCCCAGGCAGAAGCAGTGTGCAAAAAGGCGCTGGAAACGGCCATAAAACTTCCCAGGAGTTTTGAATCGGACAAG
>DATBCN010000700.1:0-4998 GCA_036270475.1 Candidatus Angelobacter sp.
GTGGCGATGCATGGCTGAGCGGTCCGTGTGTTGATGCTTTGCTGCTGGGGCAGCCGCGCACGGGCATAGAGAGTGCGCAATTCTGGAAAGCGCCGTGCCCACATTCCGCCTGTGGTATAGACAGGTGAAGCCTGTCCGGGAAAAAGAAATCCGATTCTGGGATGGGTGATGGACTTGCTGAAGAAAACTCCCGCCTGTACATCGATCTGTTTATCGACTCCCGCTTCACAGAAGGCCAGCAGTTTCTCAAGCGCTGTAACCAGCTCGCTTGGCGATGAGGCGACGCAAGCCGCACGGACCGCGGTGCCGGCAGCATTGGAACCGGTTTTCTTTGCGAAAAGAATAGATAGATCGGTAATTTCGGAAAAGGAAATCTCCGCGGCGACACGAAGAGCTTCTGTAAGCTGCCTGGAAAGTTCTTTTGCGTTACGGGCGGCAAAAACAAAAAGTTCGTAATCCTGCGCGGATGAAAGCTGCTCTATCTCTGCCGGAATGAAACTCTTTCGTACCACGGCGTCAGCAGCTTCCAGCGCGACGTGTACGTTGATCCCGCCAAAACCAAAGCCGCTGACTCCGGCCCGCGCCGGCGCGCCACCGGGCCAGAGTTCCGCTTCACGAAGGACCCTGAGGCGCGCTTCGTTCGACATGAGTTCAGGATGCGGACGATCACAGCCCGTGACCGGAGGGATGATTTTGGTCTGAACGGCCATGGCTGCCTTGATGAGTCCTGCCACTCCCGCCGCGGCTTTTGTATGTCCGATGTTTGCCTTGATGGATCCGATCGCGGAAGGCACGGCCTTGGAGTGCGCCTGGCGCATAGTCTGAGACAAAGCTTGCAGCTCGGTTGTGTCGCCAATTGAAGTCCCTGTTCCGTGGCCTTCAAAATACGCGACAGAATCAATCCCGTAACCCGATTTCTCATAGGCGCGGCGCAATGCCAGCATCTGTCCGGCAACTTCAGGCCGCGTGATGCCGCCATTTCCGTCTGAGGAAATGCCCCAGCCGCGAATCACGGCATAGGGCGAATGATGGCGTGCCAGCGCATCTTCCTGCCGCATCATCACCACCATTCCACAACCTTCACCGGGCCAGAAGCCGGAAGACTGAGCGTCAAAGACGCGCATCTTGTCGCCCGCAAGAGCGCCCAGGCTGGAGAAGCCCGCCAGCTCAAATGGATCAAGGCTGAGATCCACGCCGCCGGCGATGGCTACATCAACGTCCCCGCTTTGCAGCGCGGAACACGCGGTTGTGACGGCAAGCAAACTTGACGCGCACGCGCCATCCACCGTGTAGCCGCCGCCTTTGAAGTCAAAATAATTACAGATGCGTCCGGCAATCGTATTGGAGAGCCCGCCGGCGAGCGAATCTTCATTCGTTGCGGGGAAGGGAGACTTGTAGAGTGTTTCCACTCGGGCGATCAGCGCTTCCAGTTCTTCAGGACGGCTGTTCTCTTGCTGAAGAGCGGCAGCGAGCACGCGGCGGACATACGGCCAGCGGAGGCGCATAAGATTGGCGCGGGAGAATTCGCCAGTGAGGGAATTACCAACATAGACTCCGGTACGTTCACGCTGCTCTGCCGTGGGATGGAGAAGTCTTGCGTCGGTGAGCGCTTGCGCGGCAACGTCAAGCGCGAGCCAGTGCGTCAAGTCGGTTGCGGCAAAGGCAGACTGGGAGACATGAAACCGGGAGCGATCAAACTCGTAATCCTCCAGTACCGCCGCCATCACTTCAGTGATGTGATCGCCATTGGCATTGCCGTCAGGTGCATAGTCGGCAAGGTTCAGGCGGACTCGCGGAATCCGGCGGAATGACCTCCGTTGCGCCAGCACGTTCTCCCATAGCTGCGCTGGAGACCGCGCTTCCGCATAGCGGCAGGCCATTCCGATAACGGCGATCTCGGTCATAAGTACCCTCAGGATGCCAGGCCAATGGCCCGGCGGGGGACATCCGCTGGAACTTCCACTTTGCTGGTTAGTCTGCGTTTCCACAGTGCATAGGCATGCAAAGCGATGCCCCTGGCGGCGCTGGTGAGGGCCAGCGCGATGAACAACCCGAAGACAACGTGCGTGACAAAGAGCAACGCGTAGATTGTTGCTACACTTAAGCCGAACGCGACCTGCCGCAATGGTTTGATTGGCGTTGTTGCAGGATCAGGAATCATGTACAGCGAAAACAGGATGAAGGCCGCGCTGGTCATCGGCAGGAAGGGCACGGCGAGCGGAGCATGGAAAATGTAGCTGCGAACCACCGCCTGCGCGGCGAACCCGCCGAACCACGCCAGGACCAGCGGTAAGCGCCCGGTGAACTTTCCATGAATGACGGCGCCGGTGCCCAGTATGACCGCGGGAATTGCCCAATGCCCGAATCCTGTCACGTTCTCAGTGAACTGATACGGCGGCGCCAAACCAGCGGCAGGAAGCAGAAGCAGCGTTGCGGTGATTCCCAGATTTGACGGGTTGAAAATATGTTGCGTTTGTCCGTTGCCGATGGGCGCGCGGAAAATTACCTTTGAAGCTACTGACAGCGCTGCAGCAAAGATAATCGGAGTTAGCCGCTCGTTGGTGTAAATCAGCATGGCGCAGGCAAGGCCCGGGATGATGCAGGGAGGCAGAAAGTTCACGGCATTGGCCCAGTTGCCGGCGAACCTTGGAGTCCTGCGGTTGCTCCGCGCATCAACCCACTCAAGCAGGAATGCAACGGCGCACGCGGTCAGAACTCCGATGACTGGCTGCGCATAAGATTGCTCAAAGCCAAGGACTGTATCGCCAAGGATGGTCCACAGAATGAGCAGAATGGTGAAATACCATAAGGCAAAGAAACGCATCCTGGGGTCTTTGCGGGGATAAAAATTGAGCGTTGCGAATGTCATTGTTCCCTCCTGTCTTCGTTCTGTGTCTGTCTTGTTTGCTGCTTCGTTGGCTAGGATCCCAGCTCTATTGAATGCCAGCCCGGCTTAATCCATACGGTCCTGCGTTCGATCTTTCCCGCTTCGTTCCGCCAAGCAAGGTCGACTTTCAATGTGGCGTCCGCGCTGATTTGCCCCAGCCCAAAATGCAGATCAGGGCTGCGTTTGCCGGAGTGGCCGCTGCCGCCATCCACCTGGCCAAAGAATTTCTTTCCACCGGGAAGTTCCACGCTTACGCTGGCGCCAAAGGCTGGCCTTCCGTAGAGGTCAGTGGACGGATGGCCCATGCGCTCCTTGAAAGCAGAGGGACCGCCTTTGACCGGCAACAAAAGATGCAGGCCAAGGAACGCCCCGGAAGTTGCAGCTTCATTCTTGTAAAGGTAAGAGTCGCCCCATTGTCCGGCGATGATGAAGTCGAGCTTGCCGTCGCCATCCACATCTGCCAGAGCAATGCCGCGTCCAAGCAGATTGGCGGCGACACCGGTTTCTGCGGCGATGTTATGAAAGCGATGGTCAGGGCCTTCAACGAAAAACGCAGTTTCGTTGTGGCCGCTTACGTCGTCTCCCGGACGAAATGCGGGCCAGAGCCGCGGGTCACTGATAAGGCTGTCATTCGATGTTCCAAGAGACTGGAGTTCAGGCCAGCGATTGATTTTGCCTCGGATCATTCCCAATGCCTGGACAATTTCAAGCTTGCCGTCATTGTCAAAATCAGCCATGCGGGCGTCCCATCCCCAGCCGCTGCGGGAAACGCCTAGCGTTTCACTGGCCTGTACGTAGGGCGCTTTTCCCTGGCGGATTGCATCTTTATCGCCGGTGCTCAGCCATAAGAAATGGCTCTCCTGCAACGCATAATCGTCGGCGATATTGCTGACAAAAATGTCAGGTATGCCATCGCCATTCAGGTCGGCAAAATCCACGCCCATGCCCTTGAAGGAATCTTTTCCCATTACGCTGGAGGCAGGCGTGATAAAACCGCGGTGTCCACTGAGCAGATCGAACGCCACATGGCCCGGAGTGGAAACGTTGTGCAGTAGGCGGTCGGGGCCAAAGTCATGCGCGAAATAAAGCTCAGGAAGTAAATCGCCGTCGAGATCAGCAGCGCCGGCGCCTAGCGCCCAGCCGTGATCTACTTCAGGAGGGAGGACATTTTTTGCTTCTTCGAAATGGACAAAAGCATGGTCTCCCGCGCCTGCGTCTTTCCAGAGAAGAATGTGTTTTGCGCCGCCGTTGAAGGACCGTGACTTGGTGTTGTGCATTACCTCCGTGCCGCTGGCTGAAGCGTCAAGAATGCGCGCGCCATCCTGGAAGTAATTGCCGATGATCAGATCGGGATGGCCATCGCCGTCAACGTCAGCAAACAGCGCCGCATTGGTGTACCAGCGGTCTTCGCCTGGAACCAGTTCCACGGGAAGAAAGTCTTCCTCATGCAACTGAGAGACGCGGCCAGGGGTGCCTGCTTTGCGCAGAAACGCCACGGGAGTGCGGCCCCAATAATAAACAACAACATCCATCAGGCCGTCTTCATTGAGGTCGCCAAAGAGGCAACCCATTGGCGCCATGGTTGCCGGATCATAGCGCAAGGGCTTGAGCGCAAAAGGCTGATAACGATTACCCGTGGTGGGCGCCGGCTGAATCGTCACCTGGTCGGTCCGGGGATCGACGAGACAGACGTCATTGGACAAGCCATCACCATCCAGATCAGCCACGGCCACTGCCGCGCCGACCGTGGAAATCCATGCTGAGATACGCTTCAGGCTGGGATGTACAGCGCGGACAGTTTTTGTTTCGGCAGCCTGGTCCAAAGGGAAGGCGTATGCCACAAAATGGAAACGGCTGGCCAGATGCGCCGCGTCACTGGCAGAGATATGGGGCACTCGGGCCTGGAAGAAGAGAAAAATCACCAGCAATACGGCGGCGATCCTAGTGAAGTTTTGTTGCAGCCAATGGGGGAAATTCGATGATCTCATTTGACTTACCTCGTGAGAGAGTCTCTGAAGAAAAGTGTTTTGCGGAAATGGGCTGAGGAAAAAAAGGCTTGGCCGCAAGAAGCAAGGCGGTTTGCAGCAGCTCCCGCCAATGTTGATAAGGGC
>DATBCN010000701.1:0-2805 GCA_036270475.1 Candidatus Angelobacter sp.
AAAAAATAGTGATACCAACTGCAGCGGGCAAAGGCGAATCTAACTTACTACCAATGGACTAGGTCCCTGCTTTGATGGCGTGAGGACCGCCGATCAAAAAAGAAATACGGTCAAAGAGGAGAAGGGAGAAAACGATGCGCCGGATAATCATGATCGCTACTGTTGCTTTGTCGTTTGTTGTGATTCAGGGAAGCGCCTGTATGGCCCAATCGGTCCCGTCAGGTTCTTATCAGTCGTCGTGTAAAAACATTGATGTGCGGGGAGAGGTGCTTGCCGCGAACTGCCAGGATGCGGATGGCAGATGGGAAGCCACGCTGCTGCGCGACTATCGCAGTTGCGGCAGCGACATTGTGAATGACAACGGCGCATTGCGCTGCGGAAGCGCCGGCGGCGGATATGGCGCGGGACTGCAGGCGGGCGCGCCGAACGGTTCTTATACGCAATCCTGCCATGACATTCACACCCATGGCGACGATCTGGAAGCGCGCTGCCAGACGGCAGACGGAAGCTGGCACAAAACCAAGCTGGATGACTTCCAGAAATGCCGCGGCGATGTTGCCAATGAGAACGGCAATCTGCGTTGCGAGGCAGCGGGCTACGTTGGCGGAGGCTATCCTTATCCTGGAGGTTATCCAGGGGCGGCAGTAGGATCGCTTTATACGCAGACCTGCAAAGACATCAGGAGCCACGGCGATGATCTGGACGCGCGCTGCAAAACCAGAAATGGCGATTGGCACAATACCAGCCTTGATGACTACAAGAAATGCCACGGCCAGATCGTGAACGATGACGGCAATCTGCGCTGCGTGGCCGGAGCAGTGGGAGCACCCGTCGGCGTTTATTCCGGCACCGGCGCGCCGGGCGGATCGTATACGCAATCCTGCCAGGAAATCCGCGTGCATGGCGATGATCTGGAAGCCCGTTGCCAGACCAACGGCGGCGACTGGCGCGGCGCAAAACTGGATGACTACAACAAATGCAGAAGCGACATCATTAACGACGATGGGCGTTTGCGCTGCTCGAAATAAGTTTGCTCCACAAACTGGTCGCGCAGCCGGATTCTCAATGGGTCTTTCGGCTGCGCGATTTTTTTGTTTGATCCGCGCATTTGCCCACTCGCGCTCCGCGCCTGTAATATCGAAGATTAGCTCCTTCAGCGCGAATGTCATACGAACTTCCAAAAACCTACGACCCCAGCGCCATTGAGGTCCGCTGGGCGGAATACTGGGTCGCGGAAAAACTGTTTTCCGTGGCGACGCCGGAGCCTGGTTCGACGGAAGCCGCCAAGCCGATCTTTACTCTTCTGCTGCCGCCTCCCAACGTTACCGGACGCCTGCACATGGGCCACATGCTGAACCAGACGGAGATGGACATCATTATCCGCTGGCGGCGCATGAGCGGCTTTCTTACGCTGTGGCTGCCGGGCACGGACCATGCCGGAATCGCTACGCAGATGATGGTGGAGCGCCAGCTTGCCACGGAAGGCAAGAGCCGGCAAAAGCTGGGACGCGAAGCGTTTCTTGAGCGCGTGTGGGAGTGGAAGAAGCTATATGGCGGCGCGATCCAGGCGCAAATGAAGCGGCTGGGCGCTTCAGTGGACTGGGACCGCGAATATTTCACCATGGACGAGAACCTGTCTCGCGCCGTGATTGAGTGCTTCGTCCGTCTGCATGAACAAGGGCTGATCTACCGCGGCAAGTACATCGTGAACTGGTGTCCGCGCTGCATGACGGCGATCTCTGATCTGGAAGTCGTGCATGAAGACTTTGCCGGCAAGCTGTATGAATTCCGCTATCCGCTGGTTGACGATCCTAAGCAGTTCGTAACTATCGCCACCACGCGACCGGAAACCATGCTGGGCGATACCGCGGTAGCGGTGAATCCGAAAGACGCGCGGTACAAAAAATTGGTCGGCAAAAAGCTGCGCCTGCCGCTGATGGCCCGCGTGATTTCCGTCATCGCTGACGACTTCGCCGACCCGCAGTTTGGCAGCGGTGCGGTGAAAGTTACGCCGGCGCACGATCCCAATGACTTTGCCATCGGCCTGCGCCACAATCTTCCTCAAATTAACGTAATGGACGACCAGGCGCGCATCAACGAGAATGGCGGGCCATACAAAGGTCTGGACCGTTATGAGGCGCGCGAGAAAATCCTGCGCGATCTGGAAGAGCTCGGCCTGCTTGCCGGCGTCAAAGACCACACGCTGGCCATCGGCAAGTGTGACCGCTGCAAGACCATCGTGGAGCCCCGGCTTTCCACGCAATGGTTCATCAAGATTCAGCCATTGGCGGACCGTGCTATTCAAGCCGTGGAAAAAGGCGAGATCAAATTCACGCCGGAAAATTACGCCAAGACTTACTTCGAATGGATGCGCAACATCCATGACTGGTGCATCTCTCGGCAACTCTGGTGGGGGCACCGGATTCCAGCGTGGCATTGCCAGGGGTGTTCGCACATTACCGTAGCCCGCTCTGCGCCCGCAGCGTGTGAAAAATGCGGCAACGCCAAGCTCACACAAGATAATGACGTTCTTGACACGTGGTTTTCTTCCGGCTTGCTGCCATTCACCGTTTTCGGCTGGCCGGAAAAAACGCGCGATCTCGACGTTTTTTATCCCACAACGCTGCTGATTACCGGCTTTGACATCCTGTTTTTCTGGGTGGCGCGCATGATCATGCTGGGCTGCCATTTTATGGCCGATCACAAGCAGGGCAGCGTGCCTTTCAAGAATGTTTATATCCACGCGCTGGTGCGCGATGCCGACCGCCAGAAGATGTCCAAGACCAAGGGCAACGTGATTGATCC
>DATBCN010000702.1:0-2722 GCA_036270475.1 Candidatus Angelobacter sp.
CTTTACGTGGGGAATGACGTTCTGAATGTAATGGACGGCCAGCTTGCCGCCCACCAGTGAGACGCCATCCAGAACGGCGTCGCTTTCCGGCACAACTTCGCGCCATTTCTCCATCTTTTCCATCGCCGGATTCTTGAGGTCAACTTCCATCACGCGCCATTTGGGCGCTTTCCAGTTGGTGCGGACGTACATATGGTCGCCGGCAATCTGGCCATTAAAGCCAGAAGGCAAATCTTTTACGATTGCGACGATGGGGCCTTTGTGCTCCAGGTCCTGGACATAGAGTTCCGTGTGGTCGCCCGACGAACCGTACTGCACTCCGATCTGCAAATAGCGATTGTCACGGGTGACGCCGCAGCCGATGATGATTTCAGGGCCGTATCCCTTGCCGAAAATCTCGGTGTCAGTGGAGCTGTCGGCGCCCATCTTGTGGAAGTAGACGCGCGGGCCTTCCTTGGTATCACGCGTCAGGTAGACGCCGCTTTTGTCATTCAAAATGGCAAAGCCGGAATAACGCGCTTTGGGAAAAACGTCAGGCAGGTCCTTGCGGGCGTCCACGTCAAAAAGATGCGGAGTCACTTCATCGGCGCCGCCTTCACGCACGGCGTAGCCCATCAAAGAGCCGTCAAGAGAAAGGCCGAACAGGTTTACTGTTACGGTGTGGCGCGGACTCAACGGCAGCGGATCAATCAACAGTTGGTCTTTGCCATCAAGGCCTTTGCGCATGTAAAGAGCAGACTGGTCCTGGTCGGCAAGCCGCTTGCTGAAGAAGTAGCGGTTGTTGGTGACCGCCGGCGCGCCCATGGAATCAATCTTGATCAGCGCGCTTACCTGCTGGCGCAGGGCTTCGCGTCCGGGCAATTTCGCCAGCATGCCATTGGAGTAGGCATTCTGCGCGTCAATCCATGCGCGCGTTTCCGGGCTGTTTTGGTCTTCCAGCCAGCGATAGGGGTCTACGATCTCCGTGCCCTGCACCATCTCTTTTACTTCATTCACGGTGGTTTTAGGCGGGGCGGCCAGCGGTGCGCTGGCGTCGCTCGGGCCTTCCCGCGCGATGGCGCCGATGGTGAAAGCCAGAATCAAGGAGAGCAGAAAAAGAAGAGAGATTGGTTTGCGCGTCATAACTTCATGGACCTCATCGGGAAGATTTTTTGAAGGACTAAGGTCGATCTGGGAATCGGTTGGCTCGCACGCCGCGATTCTATGCCGCTGGAAATTGGGGGTCAATCATGCGAATGCGTTAGAGCGAGCGCTAGATTGACCCCATGTTTTAGACCGTTCATCCCAGGGATCGTTATCCTTAGGAGGCGGAAAAAAAGCAAGGCGGAAGAAGCGCGGATTTTTTTGACGGTTGAAGTCTATTTTGGAACTGCTGGTTTTGGCCGGGGAAGGAGCGGGCGCGGCTCGATGATTTTCCTGGCAATGATTTTCCCGGCGCTGATTTCCAGGGCAACCACTGAATGATTTCCGGGTTGCCCGGAACTATCATGCCAGTTGTGTCGTCGGCTGTTTATTTCACCGGTTATTTATTTTGCCGGGCTATTTATGCAACAAGGCGGCACAGCTCAATCACTTCAAGGTCGCGGGGACAGTCTTTCCAGTTGTGCCGCCAGCAGACAATCACATCACAGCCCTTGGGGTTGTGGCGATGTTTGCGAAAGTTCCGGCATTTTGCGGACCGCCTAGTTGAACCATCCGCTCTTGTAGGCGACCCACCAGCAAAGCACCAGCAAAGGCAAGGTCAGGGCAAGGCTCCACCAGAGCGGCAGGGCCACGTCCATCACAAGGCTCAATACGATAAAGAGCATCCAGAAGATCTTTTTTTCCATAAACCTCAAGAACCATACCACTGATCCACACTGATAGCACTGATCTGAAAAAGCAAACCTCACCGCTGATGAACGCTGATGGCACTAACTAGGAATCGGGTGATCGGGTGATCGGATGATCGCGAGATCGCCGTGATCGGAAAAACTACCCCCATGCCATCCGTGTTTATCAGCGGTAAGGTTTGTTTTCCTGATCTGTGTTTATCAGCGAAATCAAGTGGTGAGGGGGTTCCCGATCAAGGCGATAAAGAGTCTGGTAAAGTAAATGGATTCCATGCTCGATTTAGCTTACGTCCGGGAGAACCTGCCACAGATTGAAGAGATGTTGCGCCGCCGCGGCATGGACCCGGCGACGGTGCTGAGCGGCTTTCGCCAGGTGGATGAAAAACGCCGCCAGCTCATTACGCAGTCCGAGACGCTGAAGGCGCAGCGGAACCGCGCGTCAGAGGAAATCGCCAGGCTCAAGAAAGCCGGACAGGACGCCACCGCGCAGATGGAGCAGACCAAGGCGTTGCGCGCCCAGAGCGACGATCTGGAAAAACAGGCGAGCGAAATTGACCTGGAGCTGCGGACGATGCTGGCGGGGATTCCCAATGTGCCGCATGAGTCGGTGCCGGTGGGGCGCTCCGCCGACGACAACCAGGAAGTCCGCGTATGGGGCAAGCCGCCGGAGTTTGCGTTTACCCCCAGGCCGCATTGGGAACTGGGCGAGCAGCTTGGCATACTGGACATGGAACGCGCGGTCAAGCTGACGGGCGCAAGGTTTGCCGTCTACTGGGACATGGGCGCGAAGCTGGAGCGGGCGCTGGCCAACTTCATGCTCGATCTGCACACTCGCGAGCACGGCTACACCGAGGTTCTGCCGCCTTACCTGGTGAATTCCGACTCCATGT
>DATBCN010000703.1:0-20440 GCA_036270475.1 Candidatus Angelobacter sp.
GTTGCGGTTGGATTGCGGCTGCACGACCTCATATCTAATCTTATCAGTGCTGACGTAGAGATACCCGTAGCACCAGGACATGGCATGTTGGTGGGCCACGGCGAAGCGGACCTCCTGGGAGCCGTCGCCGCCCGGCACTGCTTGTGCTGTGGGATTTTGCGCCTGCTGGTTGCTGCCGCAAGCGGCCGTAGCGATCATGAGAACCATCGTCCGCACAAGATCTGCCCGGCTGAAGAAACCTTTCATTGCGATTCTCATCGACATGCCTGGCTTCCAGGATTTATTCCAATCATTGTGAACTCCACGCTATTGTCCACGAAACCCAGGGCAGTTACCGCGAATGAAGGATTGGGAAACTCCGGCGGCTCCTTTATGGTATTAGAGCGTGTGGAGCGCTGAGTCGAACCTACGGCTGTGCAGTGGAACATGTATTTGAAAGGCTGGCCCGCCGGAATGGTCCCAGTGCCGATATGGACCACGGCGTTGGGCGCGGGTTGTCCGGTTTGAGGATCCAGTGCCTTGATCAGGATCGTGGTGCTCACTCCAGGCTGAACAGAAGTTGGAACTGCGGAAACGTTAAGAAGGCGGTTGCTCAAGGCCTCGACTTTCTTCCAAGTATGCAGGAAGTAATCCGCGCCGAACATGAAATTGTTATCGATCAGATTGGCGCCAGTCAGCGGAGCCGGAGGGCCCATTGCGGTTACATACTTCACACCGGCGGGCACTTTGGGTGCGGGCGTATTTCTGGCATCCTGAAGAAAGTCGGCGAGCATTCCATAATGGGCGACGCCCACGACGTTATAGTCCCAGGAATAAATGCCCTGCGTGGTGCCAAGCGCGCTCATGGGAAAGGCGTTTGTGTACTGGACTCGAGGATGTCCGCAATTCTTGAAGCATTCAGCGACCGTGGCTGGGAATTTCTTAAGACAACTTGCCTGCGCATTGGCCGTACACGCGTTCGTCACCGTCTGCCCGGGCCGACGCACTGTGTCCCCGGAAGCATCACACTGGAATCCTTTTACACACTTCACGTATTGCGGGTTTGCGACCATGTTGTCCTGCTCGGTGTCTGTTGGCATGCCTGCCGCGAGACCATTCAAATCTGTCCCGAACGCGCCGATCGCTCCGGTGCTGGAGCCAGCGCCGTTTCCCATCGCCGCCAGCACGTGCCGATACATATTCACCCATTGGTACGCGTTCAGGCTGTCGCTGCCTATACCCACCATTCCGTGCAACTGAGCGATTTGGCGGTATTGAGAGAAACTTGTGGACCTTTCGTTGATTTGGTTCGGGTCCGGGGGCTTGGCTGAAATACCATCCGGATCTGCGATGAATCCTCGCAAACCACTATGACCGCTATTAAGGGGGTACCCGGCAATCCCGTTGCGGCTCACGCTTTCCGCTATCGATATGGCCTGGCTTCGGGAATTGTCCGACATATGATCAACATCGATGAACATACCTCGATGCATCATCCATTTGATGGCAAACACGCCCTGAGTTGTCAGCCCTTGCTGGTTGGTCTGGCCGCAATTGGGATAGCCGGGCAGCAAGGCCCACGTCATGCCCAATTTGGGGGCAGCGACATCGAGCAGGGGCGGCAAGAACTTATTCACGCTTCCAAACCTGTAGTTGATCGCCTCGGAGAACTGATTGCCTGGCAGTGGTGGTGGTGCACAGCCAAGGTTCCAATAGTGCCCCTCTTCTCGAAATGTAGAGAAGTTGAACATGTCCTCATAGGCGGCTGTCCCGCCAAAGGGATTGTCGAGAAGATGGATCGGAAAAACGTAGCGGACGCCTTCAGCGAAAAGATGATCGATCTCTGCGCTGATTTGATCGTTCGTGGGTGTGCCTTTCAAATCTCCGATATTATCGATCTCGACGCCGAGCACGACCGCCAGCTTGTTGGCCCGAACAATGCGTTCCAGATCGGCTGACGTCCTGGCGATCTCCATGAAATCCGGATGGCGACCCACGAACGCAATGGTCGCAGCAATTTGCAGGTCAGCTGAGGCTTTGTCGTCCTGGGGGCCATCACCTGGTCCGGAGACGGCATCCGCGAGGGTTTTGTTGTTCACCGCAAGAGCAACCATCACCCGTTGGCCAGAGTTGTAAGCCCGCCGAATCCAATCTACCCACATCTTTTGGTGAGTCAGGTCGTCCCAACGCGGCCAGTCTTTGAAGTCTGGAGCGCCATGTGCGTCCTCAGACATGGTGAACATGTGCCCCGTTAGCGCATCCCCCACGTTGGTAAGATCTCCCTGCACCGCGTGAATGACCAGTTTGCGTATGTCATCCGTGCATTGAGGTTGCGTGGAAGGAGCGTAGTTGTTCCCGCCATGTGTTGATGAGTCGTGCCCCAGAGCCTGGTCCAGGCTTCCCGCGCGGACGTTGTGATGGCAATCGGGATCGGCAGGAAGCTGAGATCCGATATCGACGCCGCCATAGACCAGCTTTCCGCCAAATCCCAGGTTGGATAAGGGATGAGTATGAAGATCGACCCATCCCCTCAACCTGGCGCCAGGAGGTTGTGGCTGCGGCAGTGGCTGGAGTGGCTCGCACGTCAACTCTGCCGGATGGCGGGTCCAGGCATCACCATCCACCGTAACGACGATTTGATCGTTGCGGCAGTTATAAGTGATCTCCATGGCCTGGGTGCACAAACGTCGCGTGGAGGCTCGCACTCCGGCGCGCAAATATTGGTCGGGCGTGGGGGCCTGAAACAAACAAAAAGTTCTGTTGTTGCAAGCGCTGGCGACCATGGCCGTGAGATTACCCGCCTTCTGGATGTCGAGACATCCGATACGTGCGCTATCCACCTGGATCTGCGCTGGCGCGACACCCACCAGAGCAAGAGCGACAAAGATCGTGTAACCCATTCTGGGAATCACAAAATGTGCTTTCATGACAGTTACTCCTTTAATCGGCTACTCCTTACGGTTTCCCGAACCTCACCTGCAGCGCTCGCCGGGTGCAATTGCACCCACGTCAAACTCGACATTGCCGGTCAGATAGCCGGGGGCGGTCACGGTAAAAGTAGGCGGTGGAAAGTCGGGAAACTCCACGATCGCGTTGGGTGGCAGACGAGGATTCACCGGTCGTGCCACGCAAGTGACCTTGTAGCGGAAAGGCTGCCCGGAACGAACCACTTGGCCACCCACCTGGATCACGGCATTGGGAACCGGTTGCCGCGTGACGAGGTCGGTAACCAGGATTGTGACAGTTGTAAGAACGTTCCGCGGTAATGGCGCTGGACTCACCGAGACGTTCAGCTGCCTGAGGCCGACCCACTCGGGAAACATTTGCAGTATGCTGATAATGGCGTTGGCATAGGCCTGAGCGCCGGCAATATTGGGGTGCCCCATGGAAGCGTCCACGCAGAACCCGCTGGCGCGATTCGCGATCTTGCAGGCTTGAGCGCGCGAGTACGCGACTTGGCCCGGTGTATCCGGCGATTCCGGATGGGTACCCGAGAGCCCGCGGACTTCATCGCCGGCAAACTGAAGCAGATTCCAAAGGTACGTCTGGGGAGCAGCATAAGAATTCCCATTTGAGAAA
The DNA here is from genome assembly GCA_036270475.1 of Candidatus Angelobacter sp. Classification (GTDB taxonomy): domain Bacteria; phylum Acidobacteriota; class Terriglobia; order Terriglobales; family Acidobacteriaceae; genus Angelobacter. Next base: position 3,559 of record DATBCN010000703.1, read on the forward strand.
AATGGCCAGGCGAGAGCCACGCGAGGAATGGAGTGAAGCACCCCGCCAAGAGCTGGCACTACCATTGTGTTGGACTTGGGATCATTCTGAATGAACTGCCTGACGTCATCGGACAGGCCGGCTTGCGCGGTGTTGTTAAATTCGGTAGAAAGCCCGACCAAACGGTCTTTGACGACCATCCCTTCGGCGCCGGCGGCGAAAATTCCCGGTATGGAGCCGATTCCCGACGCTCCAACCACGAAGTCGTTGATTGCGGCGGTGCTGAGCGCCAACAGAGACATCAAGTCGCTCTCACCCGACGCGATCGGATAGTAACCGATGACAATGATCGCGGCGTTGGGAAACGCTTTCCGCACCTTCGTCAGCAAGCCCTGCATACGCAGCACGCAGTTGCTCACTACCAGGTTATGGAGATCGTTGATGTGCTTGGCCGGGTTCAAGATGTTGGAGATGTCGACATCATTGATGCCACCATCGAGCAGCACGAGATCGACCTGGTCAGCTGTCGCTCCGAACCGCGGCAGGTCTGCCACCGTCAAATCGACCTGCATGGTGACGGAAGGCCAATGACTTGGAATTTCACCGGGCAATCCGGTCTGGGTATCTTGTCCAGGATCGACCGTGATGTGCGCGCCTGAGTGTGCGTGCGTGGGTATCTGGATAGCCGTGCGCACGCCAAAATACTGTTTCTGAATCCATTGCGCCACGATGTTCCGGAACTTGTTATTTTCCGGTAGCCCTTGCCCCCACATAATTGAGTCGCCAAGCGTAACGATGTAGACTGGACGGTCCTCGTGTGGTCTGCCTCCTCCGCGAGTTTGGGCTTGCGCCACAGCGGCTCCCAACAATGCGATGAGCGCTATGGAGGTGCGCACTTTCATCTTCATTTCTCCTTCTTCAAATCTCCAAATACCATCCCCTGGCTTTGTCTCTTCGATCATCGTGATTTGCGGTCCAACGCGGCCATTAGTGCCTCGTCGGCACAGGTTGCGGTACTGTGAGATTGAATACCGCCTGGTTGTTCGCCGGATTCACGTCGCCGACTGCACTTACTGAAACCACTACTTGCAGAGCCTGGCCGGGTGGCACCGGAGTCATCCAATTTGCCCCGTAGGTTCCTGAAGCCTGAATGTTGAAGCTCACCGGGCCGTAGGCTGCGATTTGCCTGCCGCCTCCCATCAAGCGGAAGATCACGCTGGCGCCGTTTGCGCCAACAGTTCCGACGTTGTGGATGAGCACGTTGATGTTGACCTGGCCGGGCTGGGAGGCTGGACCGATGCGAATGTCGCTGGGCGAGACGCTGAGATCCAGATAGGCCTGTCCTCCACGCGCAGGAGGAACCGCCAGCGGCGTGCGACCAGACGGTTGAATGGTTCGCGCCATCTGGACCGGGGCGCCACTGTTTGAGGCTTGGCCCGATGCAGTTGGCTGGCTCACTTGTCCGCTTCCTGGCGGCTGAATTGTTCGTGGCGTCTGATTCGCTTGCGGATTGCCGGAGGGCTGAATTGTCCTGACCGTCCCCATGGGACTAGTGCTCGTCCCAGGTGCCCCGGCGGTTGGCGAATTGGCGGAGCCTGTGCTGGCTGGCTGGACGGTTGGGGGTGTCCGCAGGTTCCGCACAGATGTAGCTGTCGAGTTCTGCCCGCCAGGAATAGCGGTCGAGGTCGATCCTCCTCCGTCTGTCTGATTAGTCCTCACACTGCCGGTCGACGGCGTTGGCGTGCTGGTCTGATTCGACGACGCACCTGTGGGCTGACTGCCACCTGCGGTCTGGGAGGTGGGCGGTGTGCTCAACGCTGGTGATCCCGCGCCCGGCTGGCTTGGAGATGCGCTTACCGTGGACTGCACTGGAGGTACTGGTTGATTCGATAGATTCTTACCACCCGGCTGACCCGCTGCTCGGGTCTGCGAACTCGATGCGGCTTGCATCGCTGGCGGGAATGGACTTGGCGGGGCTGCTGGAGGGGCAACGCCCGAGCCAGAATCGCCGCCGCCCGGCGATGACACGCCAGCACTGGAACTTGCCGGTATGCCTGACCGTACCGGGACGCGCTTTGCGGTGACTACACTCGGATCTGGATTCGGCTTTTGACTGTTCTTTGAGTGCGCTGCGGCAGACGCGGTTGTCGATGCGCCAGTATCTGTCGTCGTTACAACAACCGTAACGGTTTGGCTGTTGGCGCTTACGCTGGCCTGATCGAAGATGACCGAACGGGACTGTTGGGGCAGCATCGGGCCAAATTGCACAAGCTGGCCTGCAATCCCGTCGACATAGATTTGCGCCTGCACCGAAGACATCGCTGATGGGGACGGATTTACTGCCTGCACAAGAAACGTTGCCGGTTGACCACGCACGCTCACAGGCCCAAAGTAGGCAATGTGCGGCGCAACCGCCGTCGATTGTGTGCCCGATGCGGGCTGACTGCCCGACCCTGCAGATGTTTGTGTTACAGAAGTTGTTCCGGCGCCGGTCGTTGTATTACTCCCAGTCGTCGTTGTGCTTCCAGTCGATGAGCTGGTGCTGGTGTCTGACGGAGTGGTGCCGACTGACGTGCCGCCCGTTGAGGGAGGAGGGAGAGAGTTGCCTGCTGTAGCAACGCCCAGCGGAATAGGATTGGTGGTTAGCGGTGGAACTATTCCCGATGGAGAAGTGGCAGGCACGATTCCTGTGGGCGGATTCAATGAGGTGCTGCCCGGCGCCAAGCTCGAAGGAGAGATTCCTGCCGGTGAACCGGCGACAAGTCCGGAACTGGCCCCAGCGGCGTTCATGATGCTTATAAGCGGAACACCAGCGCTGGCCAGCGGGGTACCTGTGGGATCGATTACCTGAACAGAGAGCTGAGGATTGCCGCTTGTCTGTCCTGCTACCCAGGCGAACTGCACGGGCATCGTACCCGAATGGGGCACCAGAATCCCTGTCTGAGCATTTTGGGCAGATCCAGCGGGATTCATTGGATCTACCAATTGAACCGTTAATCCCGATACATCCTGACTGGGATTCAGATTGTGAATCTGAGCAGTGACGTGAACCGTTTGGCCAGGAATAGCGTTGGCGGCATCAACCGTCACATCCTGGGGTCCAAGCGAGATCGAGCCAGCAGGGACGAGTGAAGGTACTGGTCCCGGGGCGGCGGGCGCGGCAAGTGCTCCAGGTTGATACGTGGATGAATTGATGCCGAAACCCGGCGCCGGAACCGCGCTGCCGGCGTTCTGCGCTGGATATCCAGGATATTGAGGTTGTACTCCAGCAGTCGGACTACCCGTCATCTTTGTGATCAACGCCCCGGTAATCTGAGGGGTAACCTGCTGTATCAGAGTTATAAGCATTTGTTGATAGGGTGAGGGCGCGGACGGCGCAGCGGACATCGCCACGTTGGCCCCCGTTGCGGGATAGGTCGCGAGTGACGTCGCGGCTGGGATGGCCACTCCGGGATTGCTCATGGCTGCGGCTCCGGGGTTTATTGCCGCAGCCACGGGATTGTTCAATGTCGGCGTTACAGCGCCGCTAACCGGCGGTGTGATGTTCTGGGCGGCCTGAGCAACTGTGGTTGAGATTTGTTGAAGCGTCTGCAACGCAGGCAAAGGGAGGAAATTCGTCCCGCCCGATGAACCTGGCTGGGACGAGAGCAGCCCCATGTTGGCTTCAGTTTTTCCAAGCCACCACTTGAGGTCGTCAGGCGCTTTACCTGCGGTCCACATCTGCGCCAGCGCTTTGGCCTTTTCGCTCCAGTTCCATTGGCTTGGATCGCTGGTCCCGGCGGGAGCCAGCAGATTTGCCTTTGCTCCCTGCAGCGCCTGCGCAAGAATCACTCCCACGAACGTGCTGCTGGCGCCCCCACTGGAGAGACGAAAGTCCCAGAGATTGGTCAGGGTGACGGTCAAGAATTGGCTCTGCTGCGCTGGTGGATTGAAAGCAGTGGAATACCCCGTCGTGAGCACGACCTGCTTTTGCGGAATTGCGGCCTGGAGCGTACGCAGAAGCGCTCCGAAGTGTCCCTGATCACCCGAGCTGATGCTGCCCGGGAACCATGCCACATTTACTGCATCAATGTTGGCGTCGGCGGCAAAGGGGGCCAGATCGTTAGCCAACGCCGCTTGCGCCTTCTGCTCGACCGCAGGGTCCAGCGCTACACCCGCAATCGCGCCTTGTTGCACCAACTCATAATCGAACGAAACACCCACCATGATCGGTGTGGCTTGTACAGTCGTGCCTTGCAAGGCCTGCAATTCGGAGCTGCGCAGCGCATCCGCTGAGCTGAGTAGAGTCTTCTGCGCATCCACACTCCTTTTCGAGTGAGCACCGGCGATGTTGAACGACTTCCCAATCTGAAAGTAGGCAATCTGCGTGTATGTTGCTGGGTTGGTCCCGTCACCTGAACGCAGAGTGGAGATCAAGGATGTGAGTAAAGTGCTTCCCGGATTGCCCGTACTTTCGCTTTCCAAAACGGGAATCAGCAGCACATTGTTGGCCTTTGCCCAGATGCAGAGATTAGCCAGGCGAGACGCAGAATGAGGATCCGTCGCATCCAGGGTGAAACGGATGGCGTTAAATCCACCGGGCTTGAGCAGGTCCCAGGCGCTCTGAAAACTATCGTTAACGCCGCTGTGAGCGTAATTGGGGGATTTGCTGGGAACATTGTCGCCATCGACCCACGACGGATCGAAGTTCATCTCTACCGCAAAAACCGGCAACAGCCCCGTCTGGGAAATAGCCTGTGCGGTTTGCGGGTTCTGCGGAACAGCGGATGTTTCCAAATTGCGGGCTGTTTGCGGGACGGCGCCTGCCGCAACCTGGGCGGGAATGCCGCCGGCAACCACGCTGAACAGCATCAAGACCAGCCATTCGATATAAGTGCGGATACGTCTTGCCATAACTCCCTCCAATAGCACTGGGCCGGCGATTTCCACTTGTGTTTAGGGAAAGCGCAAACCTGCCTCAAATTGGCTCAAAGTCAGGCAGTATTTTTGGTCTTATGTAGCAGGCAGAAGCAACAGATGCTCCAACTAATCAGTGGCGATAGATTTAACACACCAACACGAATGAAAAGTGGGCGGCGTGTGACCCAGTTTAAGGGTTGGATCTTGCTTGTAGGGCCTTTTCGCACCGGACCAGGTTTGCCCCTACCTTCTTGGGATCACCGGCATCATAGGTCCAGGGTGAGCTCGGTTTCGGATGTTCAATCTTCTTCCAGGCAGACAGGCTGTGTTGGTACGCCGATCGTGCGCTCCGCCAGTGCCGGTCAGCCTCTGCTGGCGATTGGGCCGCCTCCGCGCTTTCAGCATCGCCCAAGCCAGAATAGGAATCTGCTACCGCATAAGCAGCTTGCAAGTCCATGGGCGTAGCTAAGAAAAAGGGTTCGGCAAGGGCTACAGCCCGGCGGAAATCTTCCTTTGCCATCTTCAGGTTGCCGGCACTTAATTCCGTAACCCCCATGAATTGCCAGCATCCGGCGACTTTCAATGAAAGGTAAGAGTTGCTTGGATCTAGAATTCGACGAGCCTCGAAGAGGACTCTGGATTTTTCATAGTTTTGCAGGGCGTCCGCCGATTTGTGGAAGTTTCTGTAGGTTTCTGCCAAAGCGAAATAGAGGTTCGCCAGCCGGATCCTCCGTTCCACATTATTCGGGTCCATGGCAACCACGGAGCGCAACGTTTCGACACTACGATTCATCAGCTCTATGCTCTTGGCCTGGTTTCCTGCCTTGGCGAAAGAAATTCCTTCGTTGGCATAAGCCACACCCAAATGCGACCTGAGGTCGACGTTCTTCGGATCGGCGCTGGCCGCCCGCTCGTAAATCTCGATCACCTTGAGTCGAGCCTCGGCTGCCAGTTTATGGTTTCCCAGTGTTTCGTACAGTGCGCCAATATTGTGGTAGGCATGCGCAACAGATTGTTCCCAGCGCGGTGTCGGATTCCGGCGATAGACTTGCAGATTGATGTCCAAAGCTTTCTGATAATCCGCCAGCGCCTGCTGGTAGAGTTGTTGATCATGGTAGCGGTCGCCCCTTGCACCTAGATCCACGGCATATGCATGCCTAGCCGCTTCGTTGTCGGGATCCAGCTTGAGCCAGAGCTCATCCACGGTCAGGGCTTTGGCGCCATATTCATTGCTGGGATCTGAAATGGAGTGCGCCATCGAATAATCCCAGGAAAGTTCACTCATGATTTTCAAATCATTTGGCTTGCTTTGATTGAGCGACTCAACCATGGTTAGGACCTTCTTGATGGTTGCCATCGCGTGCTCTCCATCGCCAGTGGCCACTAGCTGATTGGCCACACCCGTCAGACAATGGGCCAGGGCCAGGGTGTCCGCCACATCGCTCGGATGAGCCGCCAGGAGCCGCTCGCGTATCGCCGCGGCCTTTTGGTAGCTGCGCAGTGAACCCGCCGTGTCTCCCAGGCTGGCCTGCAGATAGTGCCCCTGAACCATCCCCACTCTTTCATAGGCTGTGGCCAGTTCGCGCTGGAGCGAAGCGTCGTTGCCCGATTCGCCGGTAAGACTATCAAGGTATTGCAGCGCGCGGTCGACGAGGATTTTTCGGGCTGGAGTCGATCCCGGCAAGTCGCGTATGGCATCGTGAATGTCAAAAAGGAGCGAGTTAGCCAGTTGCCGCACGTCGTTGAAGCGCTTTTCTGCGCGCGACTGTTGCTGCCGCGCCAACCGTGCCTCGTAAAGGGCAACAGTCAAACCTGCAACCAAACTGATGGCTACCAATGCGGCCGCAGCTACGCCCGCTTTATGTCGGACGACAAACTTTGAGGCGCGATAGCCGAAGCTATCCTGACGGGCAGCCACGGGGAGATTATCCAAATGCCGCTGGATGTCCGCCGCCATCTGCTCTGCCGAGGCATATCTCCTCTGCGGCTCCTTGCGCAGCGCCATCAGCACAATGTTGTCCAGATCGCCCCGCAACTTTTTACTGAGTTTCTCCGCCGAACCTTCTGCTGGCTTGCGGTTTCTATGATCCGGAGGCTCGACTGATTTAGCAGGCTCACGATTCGACTGCCGCACGACAACACTCGGCTTCTCCGGTTGCTCCCCGCAGATCGCTTGCGCCAACTCATGCGGCGCTCCCGTTACCGCCCGATAGGGACTGCGGCCGGTGAGCAGTTCGTACAGCACCACCCCCAGCGAGTACACATCGCTCGCCGTGGTGACTGTTCCCCCTCCTACCTGTTCAGGGCTCGCATATCCCGGTGTAAGTAAACGCAAAGCTGTAACCGTGCGCTCCGATGCATCGATGGCCCCATCGGAGGCAAGGATTTTAGCAATCCCGAAATCCAGAAGTTTTGGTACTCCTTCCGGCGTAATCAGAATATTGCCCGGCTTGATGTCGCGATGAATGACCAACCGCTGATGGGCATATTGCACCGCCGAACAGACCTGGAGGAACAGCCTGAGCCGCTCCCTCACCGCCAGGTTGTGGCCCTCGCAGTACTCATCAATGGGCTCGCCCTCGATGAGCTCCATCACAAAATAGGGATTATCGTCATCTGTCGTGCCTCCATCCAATAGGCGCGCAATGTTGGGATGTTCCAGAGTTGCCAGAATCTGACGCTCATTGCGGAAGCGGGTGACGACAAATTCGGAGTCCTGTCCCGCCCTTATCAACTTGATGGCTGCCTGCTTGCGATATTCATCGTCCGCCCGAAAGGCTTTGTACACTTCGCCCATGCCGCCAGCCCCGATCTGCTCCACAATCTCATAGGGACCGATTCGCCGTCCTACCATCGTGGCGCTCACTCCCAGATCGAACAGCCCACCTGTCTGGAACACGGGCGTATTCAAAAAGCTGCTGCCGGCGCGATCATCCGATGCGAGCAGCGAGTCTAGCTGGAGCCTGAGATCTGGGTCAGTGTCGGCAATCTGCTTGAGATAGGTAGAGCGGCCTTCAGGTTCAAGTTGCATAACCCGATGCAGCGCGGTCTTTACCTCTTGCCATCTCTCCGGTGTCATGCGTGCGCAGCACCCTCCATTTCACGCTTGAGCCAGGCGCGGGCCGTCACCCAGTCACGCTTGACTGTTGCCGGCGATATCCCCAGCACTTCTGAAGATTCTTCAATCGAGAGCCCGCCGAAGAAGCGAAGCTCGACCACCCTGGCCTGCTGGGCATCCAGCTTGGAGAGGCTGGTTAAGGCCTCGTCCAATATCAGCACGTCCATCTCATTGTTGGGAGCTGATGCTAACGCTTCGTTCAAAGTGATCTTGCAGCCGCCTCCTCGCTTGCTTGCCCTCCGTTTTCGTCCGTAATCCACGAGGATTTCCCGCATGAGCTGCGAAGCTATCGCCAGGAAATGCAGCCGGTTCTCAACTTCCTGCGGAGGGGACTTGACCAGGCGCAGATAGGCTTCGTGAACCAAGTCGGTGCTTTGCAAAGTGTGGTGCGGACGCTCGCCTTGCAGGCGCCTGCGCGCGATTCGGCGGAGCTCGCCGTACACCAGGGGCAACAATGCCTGCAAGGCCTCCTTATCCCCTTTTCTCCATTGGACCAGCAATTCAGTAACGCGCCTGGGCGTTCCACCATTCATCTAAAACTCCAACCGCGGGTTCCGATCAGAAAGAATAGGTGTCGTGATTCGAACCGTCAAGCTCTGTTCCACATCTCTTAAGAACGCACATTGGGCGGGATTTTGCCAACATCTCATGCTTGCGATGCGTGGTGGTCTCGCCATTGCTCCAACTAGCACGGAACTTCGTCAACTCGGCAGGGTTGACCTTGGCCAAAAATTTTGTCTTGCGAGAATCGGCCCAGACCAGAAACTGCCGCTCAAGGAAGCCGCGATATTTCTTCTGCGTCTCTTTTCCTAAGCCGCGGGCCTTCTGGTCGCCCAGGAATGTTTCAACAGCTTCTCGCAGAGTGAACTCGCGGCGTGCTTCAAGCTTTTCTCGTTCCGGATCGATCTCGGTTTCGAGTTCGCGGGCCAATTTCTCTGCGGCCTCCCAACTGCCGGTCTGTGTCGAACGGCGGATCTTTGTGCCGTTGAGGAGAACGCCGCGAATCCATTTGGGACAGTGACAGCGCCGCCAATGAGCATCACCGGAGTGTGCGCATTTGCCGAGATGGCGGGTGTAGAGGTGAAGCATTTTGCCGCTTCCTTCAGAATTTCTGAATTAGCGCCGAGCGTAGAGGCGAACCAAAATTCGCGCAAATTAGCTTTGTGGAAGGGCAATTTTTCGGAGATGAAAACCAGGTCGGCGGTACATAGGAGGTACACGGCCGAGAGCCTGTCGCTAACTTATTGATTTCAGAGCCGTTAAAATGGTGGCCAGGGACGGAATCGAACCGCCGACGCCAGCCTTTTCAGGGCTGCGCTCTACCGACTGAGCTACCTGGCCATTACGGATGGGGTTACATACGTGCAGCTTCGGTGGGACCGCTGAAGACTTTGTGCGTACGGAACGTGATTGATTATAGCAATGACCGTGAATTCACTCAAACCGCCATGCAATTTGCTGCTCCGCGGCATTTGGAGCAGCGAATTCAGGAACCATCCGGCCCGCTAATACACAGCACGCTTCTGTGCAGTTTGCTTTGCCGAAAGAGAAAAGCGCGGCCCGGGCACAGCGTTGTTAAGAATGCGGTCGCTCAAATATTCGCCCAGCGCAGGGCCGTGCTTGAAGCCATGGCCAGAGCCGCCGCCCGCGATCCATACATTCTCAAATTCGGGATGCCGGTCAATAAGGAAATCGCCGTTCCAGGTATTTTCATACTGGCACACGCGCGTCTCAACGATCGGGGCATCAGCCAGAGCCGGAATATTCTGCCGCAGATAGGCGCGTAAACGGTCAACCGACGATTGGGCGACAAGCCGCTCGTCCGTATCCGGATCGAGACTCTGACCGTGGCGATCAAATGCGATCTTGAATCCGCGGTCCTCAATATCAGGCAGAGCGTAAGGCAGATCAGGGTGCGTACGATGGAGCCAGACCGGCATTTTAGGCGCACGAAAATCAGCCGTGCCCGGGCCGGTCCCGAGGAAAAAAACTTCCTGCCGCGTGACGAAAATACGTTCTTGCAACAGCTCCGGAAAAACTTTAGGCAGCCACGGCCCACAACAGAAGATAAACGCGCCCGCCGCGATGGAATCCCCTGCGCCTGTCTTGATTTTGGCTAGCCTGCCGCTGCCGCGTGGCGGCCCAACGCTTGCCTGAATGTGCTCAACTCCGCGGCCTCCAAGTTCCCGAACCAGCGCCTGCACTGAACTCCGCGCCAGCAAAAGGCCGCTCGCCGGTTCCAACACGCCCCTAGTCACGTCATGGAAGGAGAATTGGGGCCAGCGCCGCCGGATTTCTTCTGCGTTTAATTCTTCCCGCTCAACGCCGGCATTGGCCAGCACGCCGCACAAATTTTTCAAATACACATCACCGTCATCGCTTAGCCAGAGCACGCCGGTCTGGTGAAAAATCTCTTGTCCTGTACGCGCGGCAAGCTCGCGCCAAATCGGCAGGGACCGCATGGCCCAGCGGGTATAAAATTCGTCCGGGCCGTAGCCCATGCGGAATACACGGGTTTCGCCGCCGGAGCTGGAGCGGCTGTTGGCGGGACCGTAAGCATCCACCAGAGCGACGGAAGCACCGCTTTGGCGGAGGAAATGCGCGGTCCATGCGCCGAAGACGCCCGCTCCTACAATGGCGAAATCATATGGTTTGTTCGTCATTAAAAACCAAGTGTGCCGTCACCAGATCTTCCAGCGCGCAGCCTACGCTTTTAAATAATGTGATTTCATCATCGCCGCCGCGGCCGGGCTTTTTTCCCGATGCAATCTCATGCAGATCGGCAATGATATGCGAGCGCTCAATCGTGTGGTCCTTGAGTGGTATGAGCAAATCTCCTGCTTCCTGCAAAAGGCTTTCATACGTGTCCACCACAACACGGGAGCGCTTCACGGCCACGTCGTCCACTTCACGTGTTTCTGGCTGAAATGCGCCAATCAGGTTCAGGTGAGTGCCAGGACGCAACCAGCGGCCCTCAAACACAGGCGCAGGCGAGTTGGTGCAGGTACAGATCACATCGGACTCTCTGGCTACGGTCTCCGCCGACGCAGGCCCAACGTCGATGGCCAATTCGTTCTTCAGCTTGGCACAAAATGCTTGCAGGTCTGAGCGCCCCGATCCGCAAACCAGATATCGCTTGAAGCGGCGCACATGGGGAAGCACGGCAAAATGTGCAGCGGCCTCCCGGCCAGAACCAAAGACGCCCAGCGTTTGTGTATCTTTGCGCGCGAGCAAATCCGTGGCCACGGCGGAGGTGGCAGCCGTCCGGAGATCGGTAAGGTAGTTCGCCTCCATCCGCGCCACGGGAATGCCAGTCGTAGCATCCAGAAGTTCGTAAACGCCGTTCACACGGGCCTTCGCGCTCACGCTTACAAGCTTTACACCGGCCACAGGCAAAGTGGCGTCATAACAGGGCATAACCAGCAGGACCGCGCCATCCATCTGCAGCACGATTCTGGGCGGCATGCGAATGGTGGCAAAACCGCGGGCAAAAGCCGCGTAGATTGCACGAATTACTTTATCAACGTTCGCCGCATTACGGACCTGGTCGTCAGAAAAAAATCGCATAAGGCTTGGGATCGATGTCAGGCACGCTGACGGTTTTGTCCCGCCTCAGCGTGGAATTCATGCCGGTACCACTCCACCGTCTGGCGGAGACCTTCGCTCAACTCAACCAGTGTTTTATATCCCATGGCATCGCGCGCGTAAGTGGTATCGGCCAGGGAGTCACGCACATCACCACCGCGGGCGGGCGCATATGACGCAGCTTTGGGATAGCCGATGATTTCCTGCAACTGCGAGTACAAATCATTCAAACTGAAATTTTTGCCCGCCGCCACGTTGAACACATGCCCTGAAACCTTTTCCGCAGGGGCATGGCACGCCAGTAGATTGGCCGAGACAACGTTGTCAATATACGTAAAGTCGCGGCTCTGTTTGCCATCCCCAAAGATGACCGGCTGCTCGCCCTGCAGCATGGCGCGAATAAACTTGGGAACCACAGCCGCGTACTGCGAGGTAGGATGCTGGCGGGGGCCAAAAACATTGAAATACCGCAGGCCCACCGTTTCCAGGCCAAGCACTCTGGAAAAACTCTGCGCGTAAAGTTCACCGGCATACTTTGAAACCGCGTAAGGAGAGATAGGCGCACAAGCCATGTCTTCTTTTTTGGGCAGAACCGCCGTGTCACCATAGACCGACGATGAACTGGCAAACACAACTCGTTTGACTCGCTCGGCGCGGGCTGCCTGCAATACCTTGACGGCGCCGACAACATTAGCGTGGTTGGCGCCCACGGGATCGGCCATGGAGCGTGGCACAGATCCGCGCGCGGCCTGGTGCAGCACGTAGTCGATTCCAGCGCAGGCCGATTGAATAGCAGCATCATCAGTGATGTCGGCGCGGCGAAAATCGAAGCTGGCGGCAATCCCGGCAAGATTCTCCTGCCGGCCATGCGAGAGATCGTCAATGCCGCGGATTTCGTGACCCTGCTCAATCAGAGCGTGGGCAAGATTAGAGCCAATAAACCCGGCAACGCCGGTGATGAGGTATCTCGCCATGCAACGAGCATAGCATTCACCCGCAAAGCATTGAAGGCTGTTACTTTTTCCGCTTCCCTGCCCGGGCCAGGATCCGCCGGACTTTCTTGGGCGAGACGGAAAGCCGTTTGGCGACGCGAGAGACCTTCCTGTCTTCTTTCTCCCAGACTTTGGGAATCACGATTTCGGCAAACTGTTCGGTCAATTCCTGGAAGGTTTCTTCTCCGGTGACGCCCTGCGACCATGCGCGCAACAACGGATCTATGCTGCCTTTGGGCATGACTTTCTGTTTCAACATCTGCAGCTCTTCCCAAAGATCGTCATAGTCCACCGTTTTCAGGAATGAGCTGGCGAGTTCCGCGCAGCGCTTGGCGTCCTCAGTGTCATGGACCGCGGGATGGCAGGCAGTAAGGCCGCGCCAGATATACGCACGCGCCAGCAGCCGGTGGTTTTGCGTGTGCTTGGCTGCCTCCACGGCCTCGCGCGCATAGTCACGCGCGGCTTGCGCATGCTCCCAGGAGTGGGCGCCGCCTTCAATCTCCTCTTCCAGCTTGCCGTTTTCCACTTCGCACTGCAGCAGGCGGGCGCGGGCCATCAGAATGGAATCATTCACTTCCTTGCCTAATTCATGGGCCTGGGCCGCCTGAGCTCCGGCATTGTCGAGATCGCCCACGTCAAGATACAGAAGGCCGCGATTTTCCAGCACGCTTCCGATTCCGTGGTGGTGATCATGATGCTGGTAGATTTTTTCCGCCAGCGCCAGATTGGCAAATGCGCTGTTGCGCAGTTCCTCATGCTGTTGCAATTGGCTGTGCTTTTGCCCGCCGGAACCTGCTCCCTTGCCCTGGCGCCGTTCTCTTTGCGCGTCAATCTGTCTGGCTATCTGGACCGCCACCAGTCTTTGCACATAGGCAATGTTGGTGAGCGTGCGCGCCAGGTTTCTGTGTTGCGGATTGCGCTTCTGGAAATGTTCGATGGCGCGGGAAAAAAACTTTAATGCTTCCTGATAGTGTCCCTGGCGGCGGACCATACGCCCATGCGCGGAATAGATGTTGCCCAGGGTAATGTGATCGTCAGTATGGCGAAGCACAGATTCAGCCTGGTCCAGAATGCGCGACGCTTCTCGATACTGTCCTTTCTGGAAAAGCAGCCAGCTTTCCAGGACGCGCATGACCGCTGCCATCCTGGGGAAACCCAATGCCTGCGCCAGTTCACGTCCCACTCCGGCCCGCTTGAGCGCTTCATCATATTCGCCCTTCTTGCGATGGCACCGGGCGTTCCAGAAGTGCGCGATCGCCACCACTTCCTTGTCTTCAATTTCCTCCTGCATGGAGAGCACAACATCAAATTGCCGCAGCGCTTCATCCGGATGGTCGCGCAGAAGCAAAAGCAGTCCTTCCGCCATGCGAAGTTGGAGGTAGTCGCTGACTGGAAGGCGGCCACGTTTTTCTTTGGGAAGGCGCGCAAGAAGCTGCTCGATCAGTCCAGGGTCACCGTAACCAATATCCACCCATTGCGCCACGCAGCCAACAAAAGCGGCGGCATTAGGCTGCTCCGGGTCAATGGAAGCAAAGAGGTGGTTATGAGTCTCCAGGAGCTCAACACCGCTCGATACTTGCCGCATCACCAGGTTCTGTTTCAAGTCCTGAAGGAGCCGGCGAGGAACTCCGCGGCTCTTCTTATTCTTGCTCTGGGTATCGGTCACGGTGCGATGATAGCACTTACGTCCAACTCGTCCGAATCGGACGAGTACGGTTGCAAGCAGCAGCAGCCATGGCATCTAATGGCTCGGTGAAAGCGAACTGCTCTTTTGCCCGGCAACCCTACTTTATTTTTTGATGGAGACATTTCAAGATGCGACAGACTCACGAACATCGTTTAGCAGAAACCTGGGTGCAGGACCCGCGCTGGACCGGCATTACCCGGCCTTACACGGCAAAAGACGTGGTGCGGCTGCGCGGCACCGTTCAAGTTGAACATACGCTGGCCTGCCTGGGATCGCAACGCTTCTGGGACATGCTCCACACGGAACCCTGTGTAAAAGCGCTGGGCGCAATGACCGGAAACCAGGCCGTGCAACAAGTGCTTGCAGGCCTGAAGGCGATTTATCTGAGCGGATGGCAGGTGGCGGGCGACGCCAATCTGGCGGGGCAGATGTATCCGGACCAGAGCCTGTATCCCTGCAACAGCGTTCCCAATGTTGTGAAAGAGATCAATAACGCTTTCCTGCGGGCGGACCAGATGCATCACGCTGAAGGCAAGAACGGCATGTACTGGTTTGCGCCAATCGTGGCCGATGCAGAGGCCGGTTTCGGCGGTAGCCTGAATGCATTTGAATTGATGAAATCGATGATTGAGGCCGGCGCGGCTGCGGTGCATTTTGAAGACCAGCTTGCTTCGGCAAAAAAGTGCGGACACATGGGAGGGAAAGTCCTTGTTCCCGCACAGGAATTTGTACAAAAGCTCGTAGCGGCGCGGCTGGCTGCGGACATTCTGGGCGTGCCCACGGTGCTGATAGCCCGCACCGACGCCAACGGCGCAAAACTGGTGACCTCTGACAGTGACCTGCGCGACGTTGAATTTCTGACCGGCGAACGCACGCCTGACGGATTCCTGGGCTTTAAAGGCGGACTTGATGCGGCCATTGCCCGCGGCCTGATTTATGCGCCTTATGCTGACGTGATCTGGTGCGAAACATCCGAACCGAACATTGAAGAGGCGCAGCGCTTTGCCGAAGCCATCCATGAGAAGTTCCCCGGCAAACTGCTGGCTTATAACTGCTCGCCATCGTTCCACTGGAAGAAAAAACTGGACGACGCGACGATCGCGAAGTTCCAGAACGAACTTGCCGCCATGGGATATAAGTTCCAGTTCGTTACGTTGGCCGGCTTCCATGCGCTGAATTACAGCATGTTTGAATTGGCGCACGGCTATGCCCGCGAAGGCATGACCGCCTACTCAAGACTGCAGGAAAAGGAATTTAAGAGCGCGGAAAAGGGTTACACAGCCATACGCCACCAGCGGTTCGTGGGCACCGGATATTTTGACGAGATCGCGCAGACCATCGCCAGCGGTCTGTCATCCACTACCGCGCTTGAAGGATCGACGGAAAACGAACAGTTCGATGCGCCTGTAAAAGTGACAGCACTTAAACCTGCTGCTTAAGTTGTCCTCCATTAAGGTGATTTGCCCCTTCTGCCTGGCCGGCAGGAGGGGCCTTTTTGTCTTTTCAATTTTTGTCGCTTCGCTCCAGACCGCTTGGGCTATTTGGTAGTTGTCCGATATATTCTGCCCTATTGCTGGTGGCTCGGCGCGCAAGCCGGCCGCGCCACTTATCCCTATCAACAGGAACTCTTCAGCCAATCGTCTCCATGAGCAACTTAGTATCGTCGGAGATGATTCCGTCCACGCCCATTGCGGCGGCGCGGAGCATCTTTCGCGGATCGTTGACAGTCCAGGTGACCACGATCTTGCCCGCGGCATGAAGTTTTTCCATCAGCCGAGGTGAAAGCAAGCGATAGTGCGGCACAACATAAACCGCGGGAAGCTTGTTCCAGCGGCGAAGCTGCCAGCGGGTCTGCGCCAGAGCGCCTAAAATCAGCGAATTATCGATTGCGTGCAAATTTCGCAGAACGCTGGGCAGAAACGAAGAGATGAAATATCCGCGCTGAGGACGAACACGCTTTACAGCGCGAGCCACCAACGGCTCCATGCCGCGGACCTTGACTTCAATATTCAGGAAAGCGCCGCAGGCATAGCGGTCCAGAACGTCTTCCAAACTCGGTGGGCGTTCCTCAGCACACGCGCAGCTTGCCTGCAGTTGTTTGAACGTATGTTTGCGTATTACGAGCCGGTTGAGGCGGGGATCGTGGCAGATGATGGATTGCCTGTTAGCGGTGCCGCGAACATCAAACTCGAAGCCGTCTGAGCCGTGTTCCAGGGCCAGATCAAATGCGGCGAAAGTATTTTCCGTCGCATAGCGGCGGGCACCGCGATGTCCGAGCAGTAAAAGTTTGGCGGGCAAGGCGGTCAGCTAGTCCAGGTCAAAGTCGCGCAGAGGGCGTCCTTCGTCGGGCGTCTCTTTGGCCTTTTTCACGGCTTCCTGGAATTTTTTTTCCAGCAGGCTGGCGTTGTTCTTCTGCGCGTCCACGGCCTGGCGGAAGATGGATTCCTTGCGGCCTTCCTGCTCCCGCATGGCCTTGGCGGCAGCTTCAAAATCACTGAATGTCTTGGGCTTTACCGCGGCAACATGCGAGATCACCGCATGGGTCTCAGGATCCACTTTCAACGTGGCGCTGCAGCACGGACAGGCGACTTCAAAAGGTTCAGAGGAAGACTTTGCCATAAG
>DATBCN010000704.1:0-3498 GCA_036270475.1 Candidatus Angelobacter sp.
GCAGCCCGCGGGTAACGGCCATCGGCTTGCCGATAGCCTGCAAGTGAAGCTGGACCACATCCAGCAAAACGCGGAGCGCGCCCATCCGGACCAGGCGCCAACAGTGATGACCGAAGAAGAAGTCAATGACTACATTGTGTCCGGCCGGATCGTGCTGCCGCAAGGCGTAAAGAAGCTCCGCATGGAAGGACGCACAGGCGTGGTGACGGCCTTCCTGAATGTTGATTTTGACGAGATCCGCGGCGGACAGAAATCGGCGAACCCACTGCTCTCGGTTTTCAGTGGCCGGCACGATGTGCTGGTTGAAGCGGACGCATCCGGCAACGGCGGGCAGGCAAAGGTCAGCGTTCGCGAGGTCATGATTGATGGGTTCAACGTTCCCCGGATGGCGCTGGAATACTTTGTAAGCAAATACATCACTCCCAAGTATCCTAATGTTGGAATGGATTCTCAATTCCAATTGCCGGATAAAGTTGATCTGGCCACGGTGGGCTATCACAAGCTGACTGTCACGCAGAAATAGACCACTTCGCTAAGGCTCAGGATCGCGCGTGATTGAAGTTAGGTTGATGAGCAGGATACAGTAACTCTGAACCTGCTATAGAATATCCTTCTATGCTAAAGCACATTCGCTGGAATGATGTTGAACTGGAAGAGTTGAATCCGCTGCTGGACCGCCAGATGATTACTGGTGAGAACCTGATGCTGGCGCGCGTCCTTTTGAAGAAGGGTTGCGTGGTGCCAGAGCACAGCCACCTGAATGAGCAGCTTACCTATATTGTGGAGGGAGCGCTCAAGTTCTGGATTGACGGCAAAGAGATTGTTGTGCGGTCGGGTGAGGTGCTCTGCATCCCGCCGCACATGCCGCACAAAGCTGAAGCCCTTGAGGACACGGTGGACATGGATGTGTTTTATCCGCCGCGCCAGGACTGGCTCAACAAATCAGATGCGTATCTGCGCGATGCCAAACCGTCTACAAGCCGCTAGAAGTGGTTCCTGGATAAGGTGTGTCCAAATTGATATCGGGTGGAACCGCGAACCGGCTGATTCACGCCGGAAAAATAAGGTGGTCCTCAAGCGGAGCAGATCCTTCGCTTCGCACAGTGAATCAGGCGAGGGTGTCGTGCTCGGCTCAGGATAGCTCCTCGCCGCGAGAGATGTAGCCCGCGTTACTCTGATTTCGGAGCGGGCAAATTAAAAAAGGCTGGCGGATGTTTTCGCCAGCCTATTCAGTTTTACGGAGTTTATTACGGTGTAACGGTCAACGTTCCATTTGTCACCGTTACCGCGTAGTTGCCCAGCTTTCCGGAGGGATCGAGCAATGTGGGAACAATGGGATACGTTCCCGCGGGGCTGTCGATTGTGGCGGGGCTGTCATAGGTTGCAGTGATGTTGTCCGCATTCTTGATGCCGGCAATGGTCCCGGAAAATGCCGGATTGTCTTGGCCGGCTGGCCGCGTGGCATCGTTTGCGGTTATGCTGAGCGGCGCTGGGCTGATGGTGAGCGTCCCGTTGTTAGATGTAACCACGTAGTTGATGAGCTTGCCGTTGGGATCAACCAGAGCGGGCACAACCGGATAATTTCCCACGGCGCTTGTTGGATCGGCGGCGCTGGAGTACGTTGCCGTAATGTTGTCTCCATTCTTAAGGCCGACAATCGCGCCAGAGAACGCGGGATTTGGATCGCCATAGAGGCGGCTGGCGTTGGCCGCGCTTACCACCAGCGGAGCGGGATTTACTGTGAGCGTTCCGTTGTTGATGGTCACGGCATAGTTGCCAAGCTTTGCGCCGGGGTCCACAAGCGCGGGCACAATGGCATAGAACCCTGCCTGGCTGGTTGGATCGGCAATGGTGGAATAAGTGGCGGTGATGCTGTCACCATTTTTGAGGCCGGAAATGGTCCCTGTGAATGCCGGATTGACGTCTCCATAGAAACGGGCTGCGTTAGCGGCGGTCACGGTCAAAGGCGCGGCGTTCACCGTCAAGATTCCGTTATTCAGGATAACGGTGTAATTGGCGGCTTTGCCGTCAGGATCAACAAGTGTTGGCACGATGGCAAACGTTCCTGGCGCGCTTGTGGCAATGGCTGCGCTGGCATAGGTGGCAGTGATGTTGTCACCATTTTTAAGTCCCGTGATCGTTCCCGTGAACGAGGGATTGGGATCTCCATAAAAACGGCCCGTGCTGGCGGCAGTTACAGTCAGAGTGTTGGATGTAACCGTGAGCGTACCATTCGTCAGCGTCAACGCATAGTTGCTCAGTTTGTTGCCAGGATCGCTGAGCACCGGAGTGATGGCGTAGGTCCCCGCAGGGCTTGTGGCAGTGGCTGTGCTGGTGTACGTAGCGGTGATGTTGTCACCGTTCTGCACTCCGGTGAGCGTGCCAGTGAACACTGGATTGGGATCGCCATAAGCGCGACTTGCGTTGTCTGCCGTTGCGGTGAGCGCAGCAGCGGAGATCGTAAGGCCGCCATTGTTGATGGTGACTGTGTAGTTTGGCAGCTTGCCGCTGGGATCAACCAGGGCGGCAGTGATCGGGTAACTGCCAACCGGGCTTGCCAGCGTGGCTGCGGTGCTGTAAGTTGCAGTGATATTGTCACCGTTCTTTATTCCGGTGATCGTGCCGGTAAATGAGGGATTTGGGGCTCCGTAAGTGCGGCTGGCGTTGTTCACAGTGACGGTCAACGGCGCTTGGCTCACGGTGAGAGTTCCAGCCACAAAGCTAAATGTGTAATTGGCCGCGGCCAGCGTGCCTTGCGTGCAGACAATGGGATAAGTCCCGGCCGGGCTGGCGGAAGTGGCCGTGCTGGAGCAGCTTGCGCTCCCGGTCACAACCGAGGCTGTGTCGCCGTTGACGAATCCGCTGATTGTGTAGGTTAATGCCGGCGTTGGGTCGCCATAAAGCTGCGAGGCGTTGTTCGCGGTCACGGTGAGCCCGGTTTTGGTTACAGTGAGCGTGGCACTTCCACTGTTGGCGGCAAAAGAGGCATCACCGGAAAAGGTCGCGATGATGGCCCCAGGATATGTGCCCGGTGTTATGGCGCCCAGCGGGGAAGTAAAGGCGGCCACGCCGCCTGAATCTGTAAGGGCGCTACCAACGGAGTTTCGATTCAGAAAGAAGTTGATTGTCTCACCAGCAGCCGGAGAACCGTCAGACTTTTTCTTGAGCGTGGCGGAAAGGATTGCGGTGCCGCCAAAAATGCCGCTGGCGGGCGCGACCGTAAGTGTGGACGCGGCGGGTTGGACTGCAGCCACGCTGAACGCAGCGCCATTGTTGACCGGCGTTGGATCCACCGCGGAAGAGTTATTGATGAGCGCGGAGTTCGTGATGCCTGTCCCGCTGGGGACCGTGCTGCCAACTCCCGCCACCAAAGTTACCGTGGCAGTTGCGCCATTGGCCAGGGAGGAAAAGTTTACCAGACGATTGCCAAGCGTTCCCAGGCAAACGCCGCCGGTCGCGGAGCATGACACGAAACTCAGACCGGAAGGAAGATTATCG
>DATBCN010000705.1:0-2149 GCA_036270475.1 Candidatus Angelobacter sp.
AATTGGGGTGGGTAGTGGGGGTCGAACCCACGACATCCAGAGCCACAGTCTGGCGTTCTGCCACTGAACTATACCCACCATAAAGGCTAGAGCTTCATTTTACACGATTCGCGCCACGCCCGCGAAAATGCACAAGAATTGCGCCTCTGTGGCTCGATAACATGCTTGCCGCCAGCATATCGCTGCTTCTGGTTGATGGCTCGCCGCGTAAAAGCAGGGAACACAAAGGGAGCTAATTCATTGAGCAGGCGCCGGGGCCGCGAGGATCGCCGCAGCTTCCGCATGCGCCGTCCGCGCTGCGGGCTTCCGGTGCTTTCTCACCGCCAACGGCAAAGCTGGAAAGCTGCTGGTTCAACTTTTTGCTCTCGCATTTGGGGCATGCGGCCTTTTGGGCGCCCAGAACAATCGCTTCAAACTGGTGGCGGCACTGCTGGCAGATGTATTCAAAAATCGGCATATTAAAGCGGCTCGGTTAAAATTGTGTTGCACCTTATTATAGCGACTTTAGCGAGTGTTCCGTTCAAGCATGGCTGAAATTTACACTGCCCCGGTTTTTGATCCGTTTACTCCGCGCCATTATCTGCGCAATCGCCACGCCATGACTCTGGCCGGCAATTTTCTGCCCCGCAAGAGCGCTCTTCCCGATCCGGAAGAATGTTTATTTCAGGTGGAACCGGGAACCCAGGTCTTGTGCCACTGCCACTGGCAACCCGATGCCGAACATAAACCCACCGTGATTATTGTTCACGGTCTTGAGGGATCAAGTCTCTCCCAGTATGTGATTGGGAACGCAAGCAAGGCATGGGCCGCTGGGATGAATGTTGTCCGCATGAACATGCGCACCTGCGGAGGCACCGCGGCGCTTACCCCAACGCTTTACCACTCGGGTCTTTCCCAGGATGTGGGCGCTGTGCTGCGCATGGTGATTGAGCAAAAGCGCGTCCGCGGCGTTGGGCTTATCGGATATTCCATGGGCGGTAACATGGTCCTGAAATTGGCTGGCGAACTGGGCAAAGACGCGCCTGGGGAATTGAAAGTGGTGGCAGCTGTCTCGCCGGCTGCGGACCTGGCTGCCTCCGCCGACGCCATGCATATTGGCGGCAACCGGATCTATGAATGGAAATTTCTGCTCAGCCTGATGCGCAGCTTTGAACGGAAACGCAAATTGTTTCCCGGGCGATATAAGAAAGTCGAGCGCTTTCCCGTCAGCATCCGCGAATTTGACGATGTAATAACCGCCCGGTATTGCGGCTTTAGCGGCGCGCAGGACTATTACACGCGCGCTGCCGCCTCTCGCGTGGTCGATAAAATCGCGGTGCCGAGCCTGTTGATCCACGCCACGGACGATCCTTTTATCCGGCTGCTGCCGGAAACAAGAGAGAAAATTCTGGCCAACCCGAACATTACTCTGCTGGAACCCGCGCACGGCGGACACTGCGCCTTTCTTGCCCAGCCCAACGGATATGACGGGCGCTGGGCGGAACGCCAGATCATGCACTTTTTTCGTTATCATGGGCTGAGCTGATGCAGGCCGATTTTTCCGTCGAGCTTGGCCGTGGCGATCCTGCCCTGGAAATTCCCTGGCGTTCTGGCGACCCGGCAGTGCGCTTCTATGATCTGAAAAAATGTCCTGAGCTGGTGCTGCAAATCCCTGAAGCCGCCGCCTATCCTGAAATGGGCGCATTCCTTGGCCGCATGAATGCACCCGCATTTCCCCTGGCAACGGCCAAGTGTGACGTGTGGGAAAACCGCGATATTTCTCCTGAAGAAGAGATTTTTGGCGCCGAACGGAAACTTGTTTCTTATGTTGATCTCTTCTTTGTGGATGAGCGCCTCCGCGGCTCGTTGGAGAAAAACGAGCAGCTTGCCAAGGAGCTTTGCCGCCTGCTGCACCACGCTCCAGAAATTGCCGCCACGGTTGAATTGGTGATTCGCCGATGCTATTACCATCAGGCAAACGCTGCCCGTGATGGCGACTCTGGAGAAGAAGGCTTTCCTGCGCGGCAGAACTCCGGCGCCTGCTCGGCGAACATTGCGGATTACTCATCGCTTCAGATTGAGAAAGAATCGCCTGAGCTGGCTCGCGCCAAGCGCCAGAGCGCAGGCAAAGACCCGTCAGTCGCCAACTTGGAAACTGAGGCGTCGAACT
>DATBCN010000706.1:0-7111 GCA_036270475.1 Candidatus Angelobacter sp.
CCCGAGCCAAGGAATATGCTGACCTGTTGAGTTGAAGCCAGGACCTTGCCGCCGTGGAACGTCTTGGGTCCGGCGACGGAGAAATCCGGCGGCACGATCTGGGCCTGGCCGCCGTCATCGTCAAAGGCAAAGTTAGGCTCCGCCGGACGGTCGATGGCGGAAGGCCCATTCGGGGCTTGATTGCTTTGTTGTAGGGCAAACACCGGCATTGCCAAACCAGCGAGCAACAGCGTGACAAATATGAGTCTCTTCATGGTTTCTCCTATTGGGTCACTTTCAGTGAGATGTCATCCAGCACAAATGAGGTCTGCAACGAGGCGTCTTCCTTGCCGAGGAAGAAGACCTGAATCGTCTGTCCGGCGAAGGAAGCCAGGTTGAAAGTCTGCTGCTGATACCCAGTGGCATGATTCAGGTTGGAGAATGTTGCCAACGTCTGAAGCACGGTACCGGCAGAGTTGCGGACCTGCACCTGCAGGGTGTCAAAGGCCGTTGTGGTCGAGGTTTCAGCCGTATCGATATGCAGCCAGAAGGTCAAGCTGGCGGCGGTGGCGTTGGCCGGTATAGTCACTTGCTGCAGCACCGTGTCAGTGACAGTGGTGCCCCAGCCGTTCATCCAGGCGTCAAATGTCCCGGAGTGCGGAGGTTCGGACGCGGAGCTGTTGATAATGTTTAGCGGTGTGTGGGTGGAAGTGAGGACCCACGGGGCCGGATTGGCGGCGCCATTTTCAAAACCGTTGTTGCCCAGCAACTCGGTCACGGTGCCGCCACCGTTGGAGACAGTTACGGTCACTGTAGCTGATGTGCCCACATTGCCCGCGGCGTCGAACGCCTTGGAAACAATGGTATGCGATCCGTTGGCAACGGTGGTTGTATTCCAATTGAAGGAGAGTGCGGTAGCGTTGGTATTGCTGGCCGCGATCGCGCCGTCAATCAGGATCTGCATCTGCGTGACACCCACGTTGTCTGAAGCCGTCGCATTGATTGCCACCGTGCCCGAAACGGTTGCGCCATTGGCTGGCGCGGTGATGGACGTTGTCGGCGGAGTGGTATCAGTAGTTCCCGACGTGGTGACATTGAGAGCAAAGTCATCCACCACGAATGAAGTTTGCAGGATCGAGTCTTCCTTGCCTTGCAGGAAGATCTGGATGGTCTGGCCCTTGAATGAAGTCAGATCAAACGTCTTCTGCTGATAGCCGGTAGCGTGATTCAGGTTGGAGAATGTTGCCAGCGTGGAGAGCACAGTTCCCGCTGTGTTGCGCACCTGGACCGTCAATGTGTCAAAAGCGGTGGTGGTGCTGGTTTCCGCGGTATCGATGTGCAACCAGAATGTCAGCGTGGCCGCGGTAGCGGTTGGGTCAATGCTGACCTGCTGCATGATTGAATCCGTGGTGGTGGCGGCGTGGCCGTCAAGCCATGCGTCCCACGTACCGGAATGAGGCGGTTCCGTGCTGGTGTTGTTGATAATCCGGTTCGTGGCCTGGGTTGTTGTTACGGTCCATGGTGCAGGGCTGGCTGAACCGTTTTCAAATCCAGGATTGCCCAGGATTTGGGTGGTGCCGCCGCCGCCCGCGGCGCTGACGGTAAGCGCAATGGTGACGGTGTGAGTAACTCCGCCGCCCGTCGCTGTTACCACGATATTGACCGTGCCGGTGGTCGCTGTGCTGCTGGCTGTAAATGTAAGCGTTGAGCTGCCGCTGCCCGGCGCCGCGATGGAAGCCGGATTAAAGGCCGCCGTCACGCCGGTGGGCAAAGCTGAAGTGGACAGAGAAACTGCAGAGTTAAAGCCTCCGCTCACCGTGGTGGAAATCGCAGAGCTGCCCGAGCCGCCCTGAGTTACAGAAACAGTAGTTGGAGAAGCCGTCACGGCAAAGTCCGGCGTTGCCGCTGAAGTTACCGTAAGCGCAATGACCGTGGTGTGAGTCAAACCGCCGCCGGTGGCTGTGACGGTAACATTCGCGGTTCCGGCGGTTGCGGTGCTGCTGGCCGTGAAAGTCAGCGTTGAACTGCCGCTACCCGGCGCCGCGATGGAAGCCGGACTGAAGCTGGCAGTTACACCCGTTGGCAATCCTGAAGCGGAGAGAGTGACGGCTGAGTTGAATCCGCCGCTCACCGTTGTGGAAATGGTGCTGCTGGCCGTGCTGCCTTGAGTCACGCTCACTGAAGCCGGCGAAGCAGTAATGCTGAAATCAGACGTTGCCGCTTTCCAAACATCGGAGATAGGCGTGGCCGTTGCAGCGCCACCGATGTGTGTGAGGCCATATAGGTCTTCCACCGTCCGCAGCACGTTGAAGTGGTTGATGGTTTCAGTAAACTGCCCTTGCTTGACCATCGGCCCAACGAAAATGGTGGCAATCTGGTTGGCGCTGGCATTGTCATCTTCGTCCCACGTTACGATCAGCAGGCTGTTGTGGGTCTGCGCAAATTGAATGTAGCTGTTGATGTGCTGTTGCAGCCATGTATCGCCCGCGGCGATCGTGCCGTCATGCATGTCGTCATTCAGGTTCGGATCGACGATGGAAACCGTGGGAAGATTTGTGAAGTCAGTTGGGAAGCTGGTAAATGGTTGGTTGGCCGTGGTGGGCACGTTGGTGAAATTGATCCACGGAGCGTGCTTGCGGGCATAGGCGCCGGAAGTGCATACAGTTGAACCGGCCGAGGGCAGGTCTTCAGAGAATCCGGTAAAAGTTTGGCCTGCTGCCGCCAGTTCGCTGGCCAGGTTCTCAGTGGAGAAAGTATGCGGACAGGTGTCATCGGTAACGCCCTGGTTCGCTCCTGAGAACAGATCAAGGTAGTTCGGCTGGCTGGGATGCTCCACCGCAAAAGATTGAGTAAATAGAGCGCCCTGCTGGGCCAGACTATTGATGAAGGGCGCGGACGCCGACCCGATGATGGAAGAGAATGAGTGATTTTCCTCAATCACGATCACCACGTGGTCAGGCGGTGCGATGCCAAAAATATTTGTCTGCGGAACCGTGAGCGAGACAGTGGTGGAATGAGTCACCCCGCCGCCGGTAGCAGTAACGGTGATGGTCGAGGTGCCGATGGCCGCCGTGCTGCTGGCGGTAAATTTCAGCGTGGAACTTCCCGAGCCGGGTGCGGCAATCGACGCAGGCGTAAACGCAGCAGTGACTCCAGCCGGCAGTCCCGTGGCGGAAAGCGCGACCGCTGAATTGAAGCCTCCGCTCAATGTGGTTGAAATCGTGCTGTTGCCTGAACTGCCTTGAGCCACCGTTACGCTTGCCGGCGCTGCGCTGACCGTAAAGTTTGGCGCGGTCGTGGCGTTCACGGTTACGGGTACGGTGACTGTATGAGTAACTCCGCCACCTGTAGCGGTGACTGTGGCGTTAAATGTTCCGGTGGTGGCCGTGCTGCTGGCCGTGAACGTAAGAGTTGAATTGCCGCTGCCCGGGGCCGCGATGGATGCTGGACTAAAACTTGCGGTCACACCGGAAGGCATTCCTGTCGCGGAGAGACTGACAGCCGAGTTGAATCCGCCGGAGAGTGAAGTCGAAATCGTGGTGGCGCCCGAGCCGCCCTGATTCACGCTAAGACTGGTGGGCGCGGCGCTCACGGCAAAATCAGGGCTCGTGCCGGGATTGAAAACGATGTCAAGAATCGGATGTATCTCAATTCCATTCGGCGCGACGCCGGTCTGTCCGTGGAGAAAATCAAACATTCCCACGCCAGTGATTTTTACGGGAATGTTTGCCGTCTGGAAACTTGTGGTGGCGGTGAATTTGGCGTTGAATTCATTTCTCGCATTCGTGATTCCCGCCAAAAACGGACTGCCTGCGCCAACACAGGAAGGTGACGGAATCTCCGTGACCATCGTATTCCCGGACGCGTCCTGCATTACAAGGTGGTAGTCGGAATCGCTTTCCAGTTTGAAAAGAGTCAGGGTCGCGTTGATGACCCATAGTGTTGTTTCGGGCCCTGTGATGCGGTTGTTCGCTGGAATCGGATTAGGCGCGGTGAAAGCGCGCATGGACGTTATGGTTGTGTTAGTAGGGGCATTCAGGTTGATCTTGCTGACGTCAGCGTCAGTGCCCGTTTTTACTGACCAACGCTCCACGCCGCACTGGGCGAAAAGAGCCGATGGAACAACGAATAGAACTACCGCTAATAACAAACATCTACGGCGAAGATGCTGCATCATTCAGCCTCCGAGGTTTTTGCCCTGCTGCAATCTACGACCGAGCATAATAGTTGTGAGTGGCGGAAAGTGATACACCAAATTTATTAAAATTTTGAGAAAACGTGTTCCCGAAATGGGACAATGTTCGCGCGTTATCTTCCGCGGATTCGAATGGATTGCGCTTGATCTTTACATCTTTCGATGAATGACGTTTACGCGACGTGCGGCAAATTCACTTCATCGAATCATGCTCGCGCGATTTGCGAAGTTCTTGCGTTGGTTTTTTTGCGGTTGCAAAATTCACGCGAGATGGCCTGGCCGAAGTCTCTCTGTCGCATGGGCGCCAGTTTATGCCATGGCAATGTTATGCTGAACCCTCCCGCGCGTTGAAGCAAACGGTCAAGGGCGAGTTAGCATTGATCTATATGCAAATAATGTTCAGGCAAACGTTTCTTTACAATCTGAAAGTGCAGAAGCACACTCATATCTGCTAATCTTCCGCCATTGGGAATCATATGGCCAGCATTTTGATGAAGAGCGTATTGGGTTGTTTCCTGATGCTTGTTTTGGCTTCAGAGATGGAACCGCGGACGCCGTCTTCAGGGACGCCAAAAGACGAAGCATCTGCCTCTCCTCAATCCACAAATTCCGTGCCGGACCAGACCAAGCAGCAAAAACCTGCCCTGGTGTATGAATCGGCCACGGTGCTCAAGAGCATTACCCGGCTGGTGGTTGTGGATGTGGTGGCCACAAATAAAGACGGCGCAGTGACTGATCTGCAGCGCGATGACTTCACCGTGCTTGAAGACGGCAAAGAGCAGAAGGTGCGGGTCTTTAATTTTCAGCAGCCACGGGTGAATACGTCAGGCGGCGCTCCTATTGTTCCGCCCAAGCTGCCGGAAAATGTCTACAGCAACGTTGCCCGCTACAACACCAGCAGCGCCTTGAATGTCGTCTTGCTGGACGCCCTGAATACGAGCCTTCCCAACCAGGCTTATGTGCGCGAACAGATGATCCGGTATCTGGAAAAAATGCCGGAAGGGCAGCCGGTGGCCGTCTATATGCTCGGCAGCAAACTGACCTTGCTGCAGGATTTCACCAATGATCCCGCGGTGTTGAAGGCCGTCATCAAAGATCTTAAGTTGAAAGTCTCTCCGCTGCAGGACAATCCCACAGGCGGACCGGAGACGGAGCTTCTTCCCGCGGGCCTGGCGGATTCCGGCATGTTGCCCGGCGAGATGCTCGGGGCCATGCAGCGCTTTGAACAGGAACGCGTAGGTTTTCAAACCGACCTAAGGATCACCTACACGGTGAATGCCTTGACCTCAATTGCCCGATCGCTCTCCGGTTATCCCGGCCGCAAAAATCTGATTTGGGTCTCTGAGGCGTTTCCGCTGAGTATCGATCCCAACATGGAATTGACCGGAGACATCTTTGCCGGTACGCGCAATTATGGGCCGCAGATTGCCAAGGCCGCGGATTCCCTGATTGACGCGCAGATCGCCATTTATCCAATTGACGCACGCGGCCTGGTGGCCCCTTCAGTCTTCAGCGCCGCCAACACCGGCCGGGACAAATACGGCCGCTCGCTGGGACGCGGCGGCAGGCTCGGTACCGCCATCAGCAATGAGTCGGCGCAGTTGCAGAACGTGCATGGGGCGATGCAGGAGATGGCTGATCGGACTGGCGGCAAAGCTTTTTACAACACGAATGCGATTGATGGCGCGATTCGCCAAAGCATTGATGATGGTTCCACGTATTACACGCTGGCTTACTATCCTGAGAACAAAAACTGGAACGGCAAGTTTCGCAAAATCCAGGTCAAGGTAAATCAGCATGGGGTCAAGTTGCATTACCGTATGGGATATTACGCGGTTGATCCCAGGGCGTTTGCAGAGCAGAACCAAAAGCAGCAGATGGCGGCATTTGAGCTGGCGTTAAGTCCTGATTCGCCTATCTCCACAGCGCTTCCTTTTAATGCGCTGGTGATCCCCCCGGCGGAAAAGTCGCCGGGCACCGTGCGGGTGAACTTTGGCGTTGATCCGCACGCCCTCAGTTTTGAAAAGCAGGCGGATGGCCTGGAGCATGCAACGGTGGAGTGTACTGTCCAGGTGTTTTCCGCGAAAGGCAAACCAATGGGCGGCAAACTCACCACCGTGAATGCCGCGCTCAAAAAAGAGACATTTGACAAAGTGATGCAGGACACATTCCCCTGCCAGCAGGCCGTTGACCTGGGGCCAGGAAATTATTTCCTGCGGCTGGGCGTGCGCGATGACCGCACTGGGCTGATTGGCACGACCAATGCAAGGGTATCAATCGCCTCTGCCGGAAGCGCACCCTGGAAAAAACCATAAGGCAGCAGACATAAGACCGCTTCATGTGATTGATCGTGCGGGAATTTTTCGTTTCCTAGCCTTCCCATTTTGGTGCGGAAAAGAATCCGCGCCAGCCCGCGGTTCCCGCCTGCGCAACAGTAACCGCACTACAGTAACTTGTTCGCCGCTTTCGTTGACCGATATCGTGATCAGCGTCAGGTTTTTAGCAGCGGTGAGATTGCACAAGGAACGCTGCACCAGACGAGGAGCGCGTTTATGGCTGCAGGAGACATCACCTTTGTCGAATGCCCTAACGGGGATTCATTCCCGGTACGCAGGACGGCAATCCTTTCATCAGGCGTTCAGCAAATTGTCTGCCCCAAATGCGGCCATGGTTTTGACGTTAGGCTGGAAGAGACGGTAGAGCGGCTCTCACGCGAATCCAGGTTACATCTGGTCACGGCGAATCGTTAGCTCTCCATGCGGTAAACAGGTTCCTCCCACTCATGCCCGTCCAGTTCATAGAGCAGCACTGTTCCCGGAGGGGCGTGCAAGCCCACAAGTTCACGGCGGAGTAAGGCGAGCCCTTTCACGGCTTCATAGAGATCAACATCGAGTCCGCAGAATTCAACAGAGTTTTCACTATCGTCATCGTCTGCTG
>DATBCN010000707.1:0-4411 GCA_036270475.1 Candidatus Angelobacter sp.
CTCTGACAGCGGATACTACGTGCTTGCCCAGATTGAGCCGAGCAAGACATTTACTGGCCCCAACCGTGGAACAGTTTTGATCAGCGCGCAGGACCTTTTCTTTGGATACACACCAGCAAAAAATGCGCTGGAACTGGTCAATGTAAAAAGAGGCCGCTTAAATCCCGAATACAAGGTGGAGCGGCAGCCGACTGAAGTTACCATCGCGGGACGGCCCTTCTATCGCATGGACTACATGTCGCCCATTGCGGAGTTGCATTGGTATACGCTGACCACCCAGATACGTTGCCACAGCGTTGAGTTCATGCTGACCAGCCGCGATCCTGAGCTGCTGGAAAGTCTTGCGCAAGGCATTGACAAGGCCAAGCTGTCTGAGGAGAACGCGCCGGTGTGCGTAAAAAATTACGCCTCTGGAGACAACGTTCTACTTAAGGTTGATCCGGTGCTCACCGATCGCAAGTTCAATCCTATTCCGGTGAGAATTATTATCGACAGATACGGCAAGGTGAAGCACGTTCACGTGATCAGCGCTTTCCCGGAGCAGGCCAGGACCATTACGGATGCGCTGCTGCAATGGGAGTTCAAGCCGTACAAGAAGAACGGAGAGCCAGTGGAGATTGAGACTGGCATCATGTTCGGCAACGCGCGCATGCCAGGCAAGACTACCACCAGCATGAAGGATTAAACCGTGGCCTGACAGCCGATTGAATGCGCTCACGATAAACCGTCTTTGTTTTTTCACCGCGCTAGGCGGTCCGTTTCCGCCTTTTCCAAATCGCGTATGCGCTCGCGGCCAGGAAAACACCTGCCCCTGTGAGAATGATCCATAGTCCATTCGCTTCCCGGCCTCCAGCAGCCGGAGGTGTAACGCTGGCGGCGGTCGATGGAGCGTGCGCCGGAGCAGCCGCGGTGGGAGCGGCGGCCGGTGAAGAGTTGGCGGTCTGGGCTGGCGCCAGGCCGGTCCCGGAGATCTCAAACGGAGGCACATCGCGCACAACAGGCTTGGCCACGGCCTGCTCAACACGAAGTCCCTGGGCCTCGCCGGGACTGGTAAATGCCTTTGGCTGCGAAGATTTGAAAGTCATCGACGGGGGATGCATCACCGCAAAACTCTTGACCGGATACGCCGGTTTTATGTGCAGGGTCGTTGGCCCAGTGTAGGGAAGGTGGTAGACAAACTTGAACAGCGTGTCGCCCGGCCGCATGGGAAAATCCACGGCATAGTGGCCCTGCTGTCCCTTGACGGGAGCGGGCGTCACGTTTACCCAGATGCCGCCCCCCTTTCTGGCGGCGATTGAATCCAGCGTAGCTTGCGGCGCGATGGAAATCTCAAAATTACGCGGTCCGGATTGTGTTACCGGCGGCGCGGAAACATTGCTTATGCTGTACATCTCCGTGACTTTCAACATCTGGCCGTCAGACTCCACTTGCGCCATGCCGATGCTTGCCTGCAGATTCGGTATATGCGAGGCGGCATTGAAGACAGCAATCTCCACGGGGCCGTTGCCGGTTAAACTCAGGTCATAGTTGACCCCCTGGTGAAGCACGCGAACAATATGCCGCGCGTTGGCAACGGCCAGTTGCAGCACAAAAGCACCCTGCGCATCCGTCTGCGTGGCAGATTCCTCTTCCATGCCATTTTCCAGGCGCAGCAGGACCACTTTGTCACCTGCCGCCGGCTGGTTCGTGGTCTGGTTGAGCACTTTGCCTTGAATAGTATCCGCGGCAAAAGCGGAGATCGCACAAGCACAACAGATGATGAACAGAATGTTTTTGGTTCCGAAAAAAATCTTCATGGGACATCGCCTAAGGACCGGCCCACTGGGCAATCCTTTCTTTCATTTTCAGGAGTTGAAAAAATACGGCCCATTTCTGGCGCTATTCCAGGCCTATTGCAGTTCAATCTTGCTGACTTTCATTTTGTCGCCATCCATGCTGCCAATCACGGTGATTTTGAAATCATTGTCCTTACTGGTTTCGGACAGGAGCTTCCTGACTTTTTGATTGCCATCTTCATCAAATTGAATGAACCGCTTTTCGTCGGTAAGGACGCCGAACCCGCTGCTGCTGCAGCTAGGCATCTGCATGCACAACCGGCTGTGTACGGTGGGCGGTTCCGGTTTGCGCGCCCTGCGCGCGGAACAGGCAACATCCACCAGATAGCCTTTTATCGCGGCGTCGCTGGCAAAGCCGGCAATGCTGAAAGTAAGAATGCTGATGAAAGCAAGGAAAAGAAGGAAAATTGCTCGAAAAAAAGAGGGCATCGATTACCACCTTACGGGATTCCTGGTCTTGCAAACTCCGCAAATTAAACAACGATCCTAAGAAAAACTGACGAATGTTTCAATAGATTTCAAAAAATCGGGCGAGACACGATTCAGTGTCTCGCCCGCGAGAGCATTGGACTTAAGAGGCTACAGCGAACGCAGGAAGTTCAGAACATTTTGCTTCTGCGTGGCTGAAAGCGAATTGAAGTTGGCAATCACGTTATTGGCTTCAGAGCCGGAGCTTGCGTGCTGCGCAATGGCTGTAAGAAGGTTCTTGGTGCGGCCATCATGCAGGAAGAAGATGCGCTGTCCAAGTCCCCACAGCGGCGCCGAGCGGAATTGGTCTCCACCGGCTCCGCCCTGGCCAACGTTGTCAGCCAGTCCCGAGCCCATGTGATGCACTTCAATGTCACTGAACAGGTTTGCCGTAACGTTGCCCAATCCAGGCGTGATGCCGGAAGCCGCGGTAGAGAGTGACGCGGTGTGGCAAGCCGAGCAGCCAATAGCGCCGAACAACGAACGGCCGTTCGCGATGGATGTAGCTCCACCCGGGATGGTGGTTGAGGGTGTGGGCTGCGCCGTCATGCGCATAAAGATGGCAAACTTCACCACGTCACTGGAGGTGCCCAGGTTGTCCGCGTTAAAGTGGGTGACATCTTCCGGCGTGCCGTTGATTTTGCAGTTGGAAGGCAGGCCTCTGCCAAAGTTATCTTCGCCAGGCAACGGACGCTCGGTGGGAAACGCTTCATTGCTGACGCCCTGTTCCACGTTGTACGCTTCACCGGCAAAAATCAGCAGTGATTTGTTCTGCGCCTTCCAGCCAAAACGGCTGATGGTGCCATCGTTCCCGTTGTGGTTGAACGAACCGCTGGTGCCGAAAGCACCCGAGTTCGCCGCGGCGTTGGCCAGCAGCGTTGAGTCGTCAATATTTTCCATCAGGCCGGCGCCGAAAGTCGGCGTAGGAATGCGGAAGATCACGTTGTTGGTGGCCACTGCCTGGGCAAAGCTGGGTTGCGGAATGTTGCAGGCTCCCCCGTCCGTACGGCCCGTGATGGTAAACAGATCTTCCACTCCACCATTAGGGCTGTTCGTGTTGGGATTACCGAACTGGTCAAAGAAGAATGGAAAGCGCGCTTCACGCACCGGTCCCGTTGCGGTAATGAATGAAGGGATGGTGTTTTGCGCGCCGTCCGCGCTGGCGTCAGTTACCTGCGGGTTGGTTGCCGGGCTGCTGCCGCCAACTGCCGGCTGAGCATGACAAAAAGCGCAGCTCCTGGAGTTAAAACGCGGTCCAAGACCAGAGCCGGCTTCAATGGTGCCGGAAACTGAATCGACTTCTTTAAACGTATCGAGCGAGTCATTGAAGAAAGCCAAACTGCCCGCAGGGTTGTTTGCAGCCACTGAGGCTACGGGCCCACCGGCGGCTGCCGCGCCGCCACGGACTCCGGGATCGGATTGAGCATGTGCCATTCCGGCTAAGAATAGCGCTGCCAATGTGACTTGCAGGAAAGGGAATTTCCGCCTCGTCATTGCGAGTTCCTCCTAAAATTTTTCAACTGAAAACCGTTGGGCTTACGGTGAAGGATCCTGCCGTTACTGCAGACGATTCGGGATTGTCTGCCAAAAGGTGACGGGTACTAAAAGTCCTCGTTCTTGATTGGCTTTCTAGGTTGGCTTTCCGAAAAAACATCCATCTTTCCCGTTTTGAAACAGGAAGCAGTGCGGAAAATTACAGCAACTCTGCGGCAGTGTCAAGTAAAATTAAGGTTTTCTAATTTAATGCATAAAGTGTGCAAAATTAGTTGCTTACTTAATGGTAGATTCGTATAATGTTCGCTGATAAGCAGGGCCATGTGACCGCAAAAGAGCGTACATTCCTATTTGGTCAAACGGCGGATAGCGGGACAAACTCGGAACACTTGTTCCCATTTTGGTACCGAAAGCGCAACCTCGAACCTAGAACCGTACGATGCAGAGACAAATGACACTCTTTGGATCGCTTGCTTTTAGCACACGGTCCAGCGGGCTGATTGCCATTACTGCCGGGTAAATTTAGGATGTGCGGTCTGGAAAAAACAGTCATTCTATTTTGGAGAAACCACAAAAATGTCTTGCGCTGCCTCTGCTGAAAAAATCCTGACCCA
>DATBCN010000708.1:0-12392 GCA_036270475.1 Candidatus Angelobacter sp.
TTGCAGCGTCATCCCCTGCATTTGGCCTTGAGCTATCTTGGCTTCCCTCTTTATCGCAGCCGCATCACACGGCATGATGCGCCTGCTTCCGTGCGCCGGGCTTACACGGTGCAAGAGATCGGCGATATGCTGCGGCAAGCCACGGCAGCGGCCAACATTGAAATCAGAACGTTCTATCTTTTTCGCATTGGAGTCATAGTTTGGAAGCGCCCCAGTATGACCTTATCGTAGTTGGCGCGGGCCCTGCCGGCTCGGCTTGCGCGATCACCGCCGCCCGCATGGGCGCCAGGGTCTTGTTGCTGGAAAAAGACCACTTTCCCCGCCAGAAGGTTTGCGGTGAATTTGTCTCTTCTGAGTCGCTCGGGCTTCTTGGCGGACTGCTTAGCGACAGCCGGTTTCATTCGTGCCCGCGGATGTTGTCGTCGCGAATATTTCTCGACGGCAAGACTGTTGCTCTGCCTGTCTCGCCAGCGGCGCAAAGCATTCCCCGCTTCGACCTTGACGACGCTCTTTTTCAGGCGGTGCGGCATGGCGGCGTTATCGCAAAAGAAAACGTTACTGTGCGTGAAGTGCGGCAGAACGGAATATTTCACGTCGGGGCAGCAGAGGACACTTTTACCGCGCGCGCCGTTATCAATGCTACGGGCCGCTGGTCAAAGCTCACGCAATTTGACGTGGCTGATAAGGAAAAATGGCTGGGTTTGAAAGCCCACTTCACGGAACCATCGCCGCCGCAATCCGTGGACCTCTATTTTTTTGCCGGCGGCTATTGCGGAGTTACCCCAGTAAGCGCGGACTCGGTAAATGCATGTGCCATGGTGCGGGTTGATGTCGCTCATACGTTGGAAGAAGTCTTTGCCAGGGAACCGCGGCTCTGGCAACGCAGCCGCGCCTGGGAACCGCTGTTTCCTGCCGTCACAACTTCGCCGTTGTATTTTCGCGAGCCGGTGACAGATTCGGCTGGCATGCTGCTCGCAGGTGATTCCGCCGGTTTCATTGATCCTTTTGCTGGTGATGGAATTTCGCTCGCGCTGCAAAGCGGGGCGCTCGCAGCGGAATCGATTTCTGGCTTTCTGCGCGGCGACTGCTCCCTGCAGCATGCGCTTCAGCGTTATCAAGCAGCCTATCGCAAGAGGTTCTCATCGGCTTTTCGTAATGCTGCCCGCTTGCGCAATGCGCTTGCTGCGCCAAGATGGATACGTGGCCCGGTGCTCACCTTGGCAGGAATTCCGGCGGTGGGAAAGATGCTGGTAAGGGGGACGCGGGCGCGCTCGGCGTAAACTTACTGCGGTTCCAGAGTTGCTGTATCCCTCTCGGGGTGGAGCAGACATTTATGTCTGCGGCAACCTAGCATCCATTGCCGGCTTTAGCCGCCGAGGTAAGCCTGTCTGGGTACATTAACTTGGGAAGCGCCTTAGTTGCACGTGACTCTTGAAAATTGCAGGTTGTGCAAATTGGCATCAGCCACAAATTTTTCGCATCATTTGCGGATGCGCTTGACTATTGACTTTGATAAGGAACTCGCCCTAAAAGTAAGACGGTATGCTGAAAACCATGGTGTAAGCTTGGAGAAAGCCGTGTCTTTGCTTGTTCGGCGAGGGCTAATTGCGCCGCTGCCCACTCGCACAGTAAACGGCTTACTCGTTTTCGATTTACCAGCAGGTTCACCTCGGATCACCACGAAAAGGGTTCGTGAACTGGAGGTCTAAAGATCTAGAGAACCACTCAATGCGTCGTAGCTGCTTTCACTCTGCGCATAACACGTCGTGTTACCGCAAGCAGGTCTGATACCTCAAAGGGTTTGACCAGGCAAAAAACCTTGGTTGCATCCACAAATAAGCGGACGTTTGGATCGGACACATTGGAAAGCACCAGCACCGTCCGCGGCACCATTTCCGGCCGGTGTTCTTCCAGCCAATGGAAGACCTCTTCACTTGACCATGTTCCGGGAATTTTACTGTCCAGCAAAAGCACGTCAAAATCGTCGTTTTTCAGCGATTCCACAGCTTCGGCGCCGGAGCTTACAGTAGATACTTTTAGTCCCGCGGCAGTCAGGACTTCGCGTTCAAAATCAAGCACGGCTTCTTCATCGTCCACCAGCAGCACGGTGCCTTCAAGCCGTGATTCGCGGCGCGCCACAATGCGGTCTCGTTCGGTCACCGGTTTCTCGCCCACGGCAATCGGCAAGCGCACTTGCAGCAACGCACCACCGTCAGCATGGTTCTGCGCGGAGATTTCGCCGCCATGTTCCTTCACAATGCCATAACAGATGCTCAATCCCAGGCCGGTGCCTTTGCCCACGCCTTTGGTGGTATAGAACGGATCAAAAACATGCTTGGGATCAAAAATGCCGGGCCCCGAATCATGGAATGACGTAACCACGCTGCCATTATCGGTAGCGATGCCGATGCGAAGTCGTCCGCCGCGTCCGCCTTCCATCATTGCGTCCGCGGCATTGTTAATAATGTTGAGATAGACCTGTTCAAGCTGGTGCGGATCAGCCACCACGGAAGGCAGCACTGGCTCAAACTCCCGCTCCACTTCAATATTATTCACTTTCAAGTCGTAGTCGCGGAGCGCGATGGTGTCTTCAATCACGCTGCGCAGATCAACATGCACGCGCTTGGGTTTGTGCTGGCGCGCAAACGACAGCAGGTTTTGTACGATCCTTTGCGTGCGTTGTGCCTGCTTGCGCAGCTTTAAAATAAACTCTCCCACACGCGGTTCCAGCGGCTCGCTCTCCAACAGTTGCGTATATCCCAGGATCGCCGTCAAAGGATTATTCAGCTCGTGCGCCACTCCGGATATCAACTGCCCCACCGCGGACATTTTTTCGCTTTGCAACAACTGCTCCTGCGTGCGCCGCAGGTCTTCATATGCCTGTCTGGTTTCGTTATAGAGCTGGACTTTTTCGATCGTTGTGGCAAGCTGCCGGCCCACAGCAATCATCACGCCCTGCTCTGACCGTGTAAATTCCCGGGGAACGCGGCTGCTGGAAGCCAGCACGCCCAGGATTTTTTCCTTTCGCCAGAGCACCACCCACAGCCAGGAGCGCAGGTTTTCCAGTTCCACCGCTCTGTGCAGGACCTGCGGCAGCCGCGGCAAATGGTCCTGGTCAATTACTTCAGCATGGCTGGCTTTTACCGTGGCAATGAATTCCGCCGGCAGCACCACGCTTTCGCTCTCCGCCGCCCATGAGCTGCGGTGCCCGTAGGACGACTTCTTGGTGAGCGTGTTCGTTTCTTCATCAAAGAGATAGACTGCCGCCGTGTCAGTGGAAAACAGCTCCACCATCTGCAGCATGATGAGCTGCAGGATTTCGTCCAGGTCAAAAGACTGGTTGAAGGTGACAGCGATATTGTTTAAGACGTAAAGTTCGCGATTGCGGCGGCGGATTTCGTCTTCCGCGCGCTTCATCTCCGTTACGTCCAGCACCACGCCCTGGTAGCGCTCAATGGCGCCATTGGGAGAGCGCGTGGCAAAACTGCTTTCAATCACATGGATCTTGCGTCCGTCCTTGCACCGCAGCAGGATTTCAAAATTCCTGACAAAGCCTTGCCGTGAAATTTCGCTCAGGAATTTATTGCGGTCTTCCGTGTCCACGTAGACTGACTGCGCTACATCCAGCTTAAGAATGTCTTCTTTGCTGTCATAACCCAGCATGCGGACAAAGGCTTCATTGCAATCCAGTATGTGGCCTTCCGGCGTGGAAACAAACACGCCTTCATGCATGTGATTAAAGAGCGAGGTAAATCGTTCTTCCGCCGCCCGGGATTCCGTAATGTCCTTGATGACGTGGACCGTGCCCACGCGTGCGTGGTCTTCCCCTGTATAGGCCGATGTGGAAACCACGGAATATCCGCCAAAACAAGGGTCTTCCTCGCCGCCGCAGTCCAGGTGCGCGCAATATGGGCAGCCTTTCCAGTTGGCAACAGCGCCGGGCAGCACCTCCTCGCACAAACGCTGCACCACCTCTTCCCGCGAGCGCTGCAGCCGGCCCACCAGCACGCTGTTGGCCCGCAGGATGCGGAAGTCCAGGTCATGGACCAGAATGTAATCGGGGATAGAGTCAAAGGTGCTCACCCATTCATTGCGCGAGTGAATTAACTGTTGCAGCAGTTTGCGGTTCTCCTCCGCCAGGCCAAGCTGTTTGGCTGCCGCCTTCAGGAATTCCTTTTCCCGCACGGTGTAGGCGCGAAACATTGGCATGCCCAGGATAAACATGCCCACGCGGGCATGTTTGCCTTCCACCGGCACCAGCAAAAGATGATGGATTCCCTCGTCTAGAAGCGCCTTGCTGATCTCGGGCGTCGATTCCTTTGCTTGCACGATGTAAATTTCGCCTTCGCGCAAGGCAAAGCCGCTCACGCTGCGCGATGTTTCAATCGTCGCGACCTTATCAATAAACGCTTGCGAGAGCCCGCGGTGCGCCGACAGCAAAAGGTTTTCATCGCGCAATGTCCTGAACCACGCCGCTTTTGCCCGGGTGATCTTTCTGAGTTCTTCCAGGATCATTGCCACTGTCGGCTCAAATTCACGTGAATCGGAAATTTGATGTGTGATCGTGTTCAGCACATCCAGGCGCTGCACCTGCACCCTTGAATCGTCCAGCACAATGGTCATGATGCTGATGCCCAGCAGCAAATCAACCAGAACATCGGTGCCAACCACACGATGGACGCTGCCAATGGTGTCCAGGTGGAGCAGCAGCAGCATTGCGGCCAACAGCCAGCGCCCCACGCTCAACCTGCCCCAGGCAAAGCGGACAAGCTGCACTGAAGCCACAATGCTGACGGCCCAGCAAAGGGCCAAGCCTGAATAATGCAGCGCAGGATAGGGCCGCCATAGTGAGTACGCCAACTCCAGAGGCAGGGCCACTGCCAAGGCCAGGATGCAGGGCAATAAAAGTTTGCGTTGCGCTACGTAAAAGAAAACGGCGGTCGCAAACAGGCCAACCGCCATTACATATGTACCGTAAGCCAGCGCGGTCCATAGGGGCGCGGATGGATGGCCCGAACTAAGGGCCAAAAAAACCTTAGAAAGAGTAAATGTGCTCCAGCCGGCAATCCATGGAACCAGATACTTCTCACGGAAGCTGGCATATAACAGGACCGCCCCTGCCAGCAGGATCAGCAGAGTGGACATTTCAGCCAGAAATGCTGATTGCAGGGTGAAGTCCATGGTCAGTTAACCGGTCGATTCAAAAGGGTTTCTTAACCGAAGTAGGGGTAACCTTTGTATACCACGGATTTCTTCTTTTTCGAGTGTTTTTTGAGTACCTGTACCGTTGTATTTCAAGGAACTCTGGGTTACATTAAGGTTCCCCCCAAAGGTAAACTTTTCCCATGGCCACAGAACGCATTTTGGTTGTTGATGACGAAGAGCCGATTCGAGAGATTATCTCGTCAATGTTGAGCGCCGCGGGGTACAAAACCCGCCAGGCCGCATCCGGCATGGAGGCGCTGGCCATACTCAATTCCACCGGCGAATTTGAACTCATGCTGTCCGACCTGATGATGGCTGAACTTGATGGCATCGCTTTGCTGGAGCGTTCCAAGGAAAAATATCCTGATATGCCGGTCATCATGGTCACTGCCGTCCATGATATTTCCGTCGCTCTGGCCGCCATCCGCAATGGTGCTTATGATTATCTGCTAAAGCCTTTTGAACGTGAACAGCTTCTTGCCATGGTCCGCCGCGCTCTGGAGCACCGCCGCTTAAAGCTGGAAAACCGGGCTTATCAATCGAACCTTGAATCGCTGGTCGCCGCCCGCACGGAACAGCTCCGCCAGGCCATGACGGACCTTGAGCGTTCCTATGACATCACCTTGGAAGCCCTTGGCGACGCCCTGGACTTGAAAGACGCCGAGACGGAAGGCCACTCCAAGCGCGTGACCGCGTTTACCATTGCCATTGCCCGCGCCATGGGGCTTTCCGGCGAGAAGATTCGCGTGATCGCCCGCGGCGCGTTTCTGCATGACATTGGTAAAATGGCCATTCCAGACGCCATCCTGCGCAAGCCGGGCGCGCTGACTGAAGCTGAAACAGAAATCATGCGCGAGCACTGCTTTCGCGGCTACCAGATGCTCAAGAAAATTCCCTTCCTCTCTGAAGCCGCCGAAATCGTCTACGCGCACCAGGAGCGCTTTGACGGCACTGGCTATCCGCGCGGCTTGAGCGGACAGGACATTCCGCTGGGCGCGCGTATCTTTTCGATTGCGGACACGCTCGATGCCATTACGTCAGACCGCCCTTACCGCGCGGCGCAGACGATCCAGGTGGCGCGCGAGGAAGTGGAGCGTTTCGCCGGCCGCCAGTTTGATCCAGACGCTGTCCGCGTTTTTATGGAAATGCCCGACACCATATGGGAAGACCTGCGCAAGGAAATCAACTCGCAGATTGACCACTTCACTTATCCCGTGAAACCGGTCGCGGTCCTGGCCGCTAGCCGCGCAACATAACAACCCTCTCTCCGGATCGTTTGGTAAAGTGTCTCACTTTGCCAAAAAATAACTGCTCTTATCTTGTCGTGTTTGAGCGACGCCCGAACGAATCCCGCGCAGCTCAGGACGGCAAAGCAGGAGGCAGTTCAGGCAAACTGAGGCCCTATCAGTCCCTGCCTGGGCTGCATTTTTTTCGCAAAGACAATAGAATCTCCTTGCGACGGAGGTTGTCTATCTATGGCAGTGCTCACCGATACAGAGATTCAGCAGGCCCTTGCCTCCTTAAACGGATGGCAGCGCAATGGGACCGCCATTCAGCGGGTTTTCCGTTTTCCTGACTTCAAGGCGGCAATGATTTTTGTAAACAACGTGGCCGATGCGGCCGAGCAGGCCAACCATCATCCGGACATCGATATCCGCTATAACACAATTACAATGGCGCTGGTGTCGCATGATTCCGGGGGCGTGACCCAGCGCGACGTGCGCATGGCAGTAACTATCAATAAAATCGCGGGCTAACCGGCTTGCGGTTCTTCCAATGCCTCGGACAAGCGGTCCAGGTTTTTCTGGATCGTCTCCAGTTGTTCTTCACAAAACCTGTTGAATTCCCCAATCGGATCGCCATGTTCCAGCAGATCGTCAAAGAAGTGGCGGACCCGGTCACGGCCGCGTTCGCTGGCAAACACCAGTGCCAGGCCGGTGAGTCCAAGAACGGTAGCGGGTAAGAACCAGTTTTTCATGTCACATTCCCTTTCCGGGGAATCGGCACCTTCTACTCACAATATGATGCTTCAAAACGGACTCAAATTGAACCTTTGGACAGTTACTTTGGTAATGTCCTGATTCCTTGGGGGGTACTGAACAAGTGTTACGAACAAGCGGGTTACGGGCAAGTGCCTAGAGCCAATGGGGGCTGACCGCCCAAAGCCCGGCAACTGCAGCCAAAAAAATCGCCCATCGAAGCAGCGTTTCTGGATCGTTCCTGCATCTCAACCGCCAAGCATTTCTAAAATTTCATGAGGTGAACGCCATGAAGGCAAAGTGGGCAGCCTCCGTTTATGCCGTTGTATTGGTGCTGGCCCTGGGTGCAATGGCCCAGGAAAACGGAAGTTCTAATGATCCCGTCCTTAAAACTCGTCCGAATGACAGAAACACACCGTCCCAGCAGGGACAAGGGCCTGTGGGTTATCCCAGTCAGGGCAATTCAGGCTCTGGGGGTTACGGTTCCCCGATAATCGTGGCCCCAAATGCCATACCGGACGGCTCCCGCTTCATCGTCAAGCTGAAAGATACGCTCGATACCCGCAAGATGGAGGACAACAAACACTTCAAGGCCGAACTTCGCGAGGACCTGGTTACGCCCAGCGGACTGATTATTCCGCGGGGACGGACCGTGAAAGGTCACGTGGCCCGCTTTGAACATGGCTATACCGGCTCG
This sequence comes from Candidatus Angelobacter sp., assembly GCA_036270475.1. Lineage (GTDB taxonomy): Bacteria > Acidobacteriota > Terriglobia > Terriglobales > Acidobacteriaceae > Angelobacter. The sequence goes on from DATBCN010000708.1 coordinate 7,882, forward strand.
AAAATTCAGTTGGCGCTGGATGAAATTGAGACCCGCAAAGGATGGGTGCCGCTGATTGCAACGGTCACCGGAGTCCCCGGAGATCCCTCCATCAAGTCGTCTGGTGAGGAAGGCGAGATATACCGCAAGGGCCCGGACAAGAAAAAAGTGATTACCAACGCGGCCATTGGCGCTGCCGTTGGCGCAGTCTCCGGATCGGTGATCGCGGGCGGCAAGGGCGCTGCGATTGGCGCGGCCGCCGGTGCCGGTCTGGGAACGGGGACCAGCTTCCTCTTCAAAGGCGGTGATATGAAGCTGGATAAAGGGACCCAATTGGAAGTCAGGTTGGACCGCGATCTGGTCGTGCCAACGCACTAAGTTGTAGTTCACGCTGGGCCACAAGAGCAGGCACACAGAGCAGCCGGCTTTTGTGGCCCTTCGTGCATTCGCCCGCAAGTTGCCTTTCCAAAATGGGCCGGCTCTGTAAACAGGCCACTCTCTAAGAGAGCATCAAAAACGGAATCCAGCAAAGCATCGGTGCAAAAACAAGCTCTGCAAAGTTTGCTTAAGTTTTCCAAAGCAGCGAGCCTTTGGTGCGAAAACTGTGTCTAAGATTCTATGGCACCTCGCTTCTCAGCACGCCGTTCTGATACTGCTACTGCCGGCCACCATTTTGGCATTTGCATGCTCGCCGTGGTCTTGCTATTAATTTTGTTGATGTGGTTTTTCAAAAGCCATCAGAATACCCAGCCGCTGCCGCAACGGCCTCCGGGAATTCTCCATTCAGTCTGATTTGCCCTTTTTTTTGCGCCCAGCTACACTCACCTGTTTTCCTGGTTCACGTCTAATACATCTCGTCCCAATTCCAAGGTGGAGTGTCGCCAATGAAGCTGCGTCGCGCCTCATTTATCTTAATCGCTGCCGTATTCCTCTTTTCGCTGTATGCCGCGGGCCAGCAAAGAAACCGTGGCGACCGGCCACCTGCGCCGGCGCCTGCAGCCAGCCCAGCCGAATCATCGGCCAAGCCAGCCGCTGCCGACAAAGAAGCCAGGAAAGAGCCTGCGGAGCAGCCACCCATCATTACCCATCATGAAATCCACGCGGGCGGCAAGACCTTGCGCTATATCACCACTACGGGCATGATGCCGCTCAAAAACAATGACACCGGCGAGGTGGAAGCCCACATTTTCTATATCGCTTATACCCTTGACGGCCAGACCGCCGAGCATCGTCCGCTCACTTTCTCCTTCAATGGCGGCCCCGGATCGGCTTCCGTATGGCTGCACATGGGCGCGATTGGCCCCAAACGCGTTCGCATGCAACCGAACGGCATGATGCCTCCGCCGCCGTACCAGCTTGTCGATAACGAATTTACCTGGCTTGACCAGACCGACCTCGTCTTCATCGATCCCGTAGGCACCGGCTACAGCCGCGCCGTCAAACGCGACCAGACCAGAAAATTTCTCGGCCTGCGCGGAGACATTGAATCGGTTGGCGAATTCATCCGTCTCTATCTTGGGCGCTCGGAGCGTTGGTCCTCACCACTCTTTATGGTAGGCGAGAGCTATGGCACAACTCGCGCCGCCGGACTCTCCGGCTACCTGGTTGAACATGGCATCGCGTTCAATGGCATCATGCTGATTTCCAGCATCCTGAATTTTCAAACGACTGACGGCGCTCCGGGCAACGATCTTCCGTTCGTCCTCTTTCTTCCTACCTATTCCTGCGCCGCGTGGTATCACAAGAAACTTGGCCCTGAGTTCCAGCAAAATTTTGACAAGCTGCGCGCTGAAGTTGAGCAGTGGGCGGCTGGGCCCTATGCCGATGCACTGGCCAAAGGCGACCGCCTGACTCCGCAGGAGCGCCAGGATGTAATCGACCATCTGGCCCGCTACACCGGACTCAGCAAGACCTATATCGACCAGAGCAACCTGCGTATTGAAGAATCCCATTTCACCAAGGAGCTTTTGCGCGGCCAGGGCGAAACCATTGGCCGGCTCGACAGCCGCTTTACCGGGACCTCGCGCTCGGCCATTGATGAGACCGCGGCCTTTGATCCCAGCATGACGGCGATCCGTCCGCCTTACACGGCGATGTTCAATCAATATGTGCGCGCGGAACTGGGCTACAAATCTGATCTGGAGTATTACATCCTGGGCGGCGGTTTCCGCTTTGATGAGTGGGAGTGGGGCATACAGCGCGGCGGCTTCCCCGATACGGCACGTTCGCTCAAAGACGCTTTTGACAAAAATCCGTTCATGAAGCTTTTTGTTGGCTCGGGATACTACGACCTGGCGACGCCTTACTTCGCCACGCAGTACACCCTGAACCACATGAATCTGGACCAGGCCCAGCATGCCAAGGTCAGTCTGGGCTATTACGGCGCCGGACACATGATGTATATCCAGGATTCTTCTTTGGGCGAATTGAAGAAGGATATTGGGGCGTTTATTGCGAATGCGCTGAAGTAGGACTTACTTCAGCACCTCAGCGGCCGTGAATCTATTGTCCTGCGAATACAGGCTGAATTCCTAGTTCCAGCAATGCTCGTTTTCGGTCCGCCACATCAAGGGGCTGAAAACCAACAGACTCCACCGCCAGTTGCCCTTTCGAGGAGAACACCCATTCGCAAAATCTGCGGTCGTCGTCCGCTTGATGCCGGGGCAGATACCAATAGATATACCGGCTCAATGGGTACGCGGTGGTGCGGACGTTGTCAAACGTCGGGGCCATGGCAGCCGCTCTGCCATGCGAGATGCGCAACGCCTTCACTTTGGGCGCTGAACCCATGCTGGCGAACCCGATAGCGTTCGGTCTTTCGGCAATTATCTGTAGCATGTCTTTCGTGCTGCTCTTGCCCTCATAACCAATTGATTCTTCATTGCGCAGAACGGCCTCGGAAAAATAAGGAACCACGTTTGCGGTGCTCTCGCCTGAATACAACACGATTCTTGCATCGCGCCCCCCAACTTCCTTCCAGTTGAGGATCTTGCCCAGATAGATCTGCTGCACTTGTTCCAGGCTGAGCTGGCTCACCGGATTGGCTTCATTTACGTACAAGACTAGTGCTTCCACTCCCACCGGTATTTTGATAAAGCCGCTGGGTGCGGGCGCTGTGGAACCATAGCCTTGAGCGATAGACACCTCGCCTTTTGTCAGAGCGGCGACAGCAGCTGTTGGTCCGCCGCCGTGTACGCCGATCCTGGCCAGAGGCTGCTCCTGACGATATAACTGCGCCAGGCGTTGTCCCAACAGGATCATTGTGTCAGGACCCTGAATTTCAATGCTAGATTTTTGCGGGGCCGCACACGCACCTATCCCGCATAAGACCAGTACTGCCATTATTTGCTTTATCATGATTTGGAGGAACGCCTTAGTGGTTTTATTGACGCACTGAACTCCGTAGCATAGCGTTTTCCATCGGCGGAAATGATGAATTTTGGGTTATGAGCGCGCACGAAAGTAACGAAGAGATTAGAGAAATAACTTTCGTGTCCCTTTGTGGTTAAGGGGTCTTTCTGAACGGAGCTTCCAGATCGGGGCTCTGTTTCGTGAACAATTCCGCGCCGTTCTCCGTAACGTGCCAATCGTCTTCCAGCCTGATACCGAATTCTCCGCGAATGTAAATTCCAGGTTCGTCGCTGAAGGTCATGTTGGGGGCCAGAGGCAGAGTGTTGCCGCGAACAAGATAAGGCCACTCATGCCCATCCATTCCAATGCCGTGGCCTAGACGATGCGTGAAGTGTTTGTAGTCAGGACCGTAACCTGCGTCAGTGATCACTTTGCGCGCTGCGGCATCCACGCCCTGGCATTCCACGCCCGGCTTGGCCACGGCCAGCGCTGCTGATTGCGCCTTGTGTACGATATCGAATACTTGTTTCATCTTGTCGGTCGGCTTGCCCAAGACCACCGTTCGGCTGATATCGGATTCATAGCCTTCTACCTTACAACCACCATCCATTAGCAGAATGGTGCCTTCGCGGATCACCTGAGGCTTTGCCGATCCATGCGGTAAGGCGGAGTTCTCGCCTACCTGTATGCTGGCGCTACCTTCGAACCCCTGCTGCGCGTGCGCGGCTTGTACCATGGCGCCAAAATCATTCTGCGTCATGCCTTCTTTAGTGGAAAGATAAGCCGCTTCATACGCTGCCAGCGTCACTTCATTCGCCAGCTTCATCAGCTGCAGTTCGTGCTGGCTCTTGATCATGCGGCAGCCTGCCGTAACCGCCGTCGCACTGACAAGACGCAGCCCGGGCGCTGCCTTGCCTAATCCTTCACTAAAAACATACCGGACGGTTTCTTCCATCCCCATGTTTCCGGAGGTAAGTTTTCTGTCCTTCAGCCCTTCGGCAATCCGCTGATACGGACTTTCATCTTCCTGCCAGGTGCGCACCTCGGCATTGTTACCTCCGGGACCGCTGGCAATTTGCTCGCGCGCGCGATCTTCCTCAAACGCCGGACAAACATAAAACGGATTTCCTTTTACCGGCAGAATCACCGCAAACAGCCTCTCGCTCATCCACCAGTGAATA
>DATBCN010000709.1:0-3869 GCA_036270475.1 Candidatus Angelobacter sp.
GAGATCGCAAAACGAATGCCCAAAGCGGCTGGCTTCCAATAGTTGCCGACTAAGGTAGACCAAGCCAACGACATTTGCAAACATTACCGAGGTACCTGTGAGGTGCTTAGGGGCCGCAACTTTTCCGGCCCGAAGTCCTCCTATCGGACAGATGCACAGTCTGTTTCCTAGTGAGAACCACCTGCATCGCGCAGAAACAAAGAGGTTTATCGACCATAGAATTATTCCGTCGTTCTGCGATGGGATCTTGCAAGTGCAGGCTCCAAGGAACAAACCAACGGGGCACTGGGTTGCCGCGCAGCGTTGGTGATCGGAAAACTGGTGATCGGAAAGCCCAGGGCGGCTCCTTCCTATTCTGCGGGCAAACGGAGGAGGATAGGCCGCGCGTGCGATCCACCCGGAGATCTGCAGTCGCTGAAGCCGGCAGCCTGGCAAACTGACCTCAGGCACAAAATGTCTGCAAAGTTAAAGCTGCGCTGTGCGTTTTATCACACCCCAGCGTGCCCGGAGACAGCTATAATTTCCAATAACTTATGCTTCCGCTGTTCTGGTTGCGCGTGGCCCTGAGCCTTTATGGAGTGGGCCTGCTGTACGCCCTGGCGTCATTCTGGGGCGGCAGGAAAGTCCTGACCCGGATCACCCTCCCGGCGGTGGGGCTGGGCATGGTGTTTCATTTTGTTTCCATCATAGAAAATGCCATGTTCAGCGGAACGTGGACGCCGACCAGCATGCACGGACTGGAGTCTTTGCTGGCATTTGTCCTGATGGTCTTCTTCTTTATCGTTTATGCGCGCTACCGCGCCACGTCACCTGGACTGGCTGTGTTTCCGCTGGTTTTCTGCTTAACGTTCTCAGCTTCGTCCTACGCATCGCCCACCGAGCCTTCCGCTCCCATCTTTGTCAGCCTGCAATGGATCTATATCCATGTAGCGCTCATTCTCATTGGATACTCGGCGCTGTTCTTCAGCTTTATTGCCAGCATTCTCTACCTGATCCAGGAGCGCAATCTCAAGAGCAAGGGCGGGATGACGGGATTCTGGTCGCGGCTGCCGGCGCTGGCCACCATTGATGAAATCGGCTTCAAGTGCCTGATCTGGGGCTTCCCGTTCATGACGCTGGGGTTGATCGGCGGCTCCATTCTGGCGGAAGCCCGCTACGGAACCAGATATTTTGCCGATCCCAAGATATTGCTTTCCGGCCTGATGTGGCTGGTGTACATGGTGCTTTTGTACACCCGATGGAACGCCGGATGGCGGGGCCGGCGCGCCGCTTATCTGGCCACATTCGCTTTTGGCGCAGCCGTGCTGGCGTGGGCCGCCAATAATTTCAGCCAGACGCACAGGTTTATTGCCCCATGAATTTTCATGTGATTGGCGTGAACCACAACAGCGCGCCGCTGGAGGTGCGGGAACGGCTTGCCGTGAGCGAAGCCCAGCTCCCGGACGCCATCCGCAGCCTGGTGCAACAGCCCGGCGTGGATGAAGGCATGGTGCTTTCCACCTGCAATCGCGTGGAAGTGCTTACCAGCGTGAAGCAGGGCGCGGACCTGCGTGGATTTCTGGGCAGCTATTTTGGGGTGAGTCCTGCGGCGCTCAACTCGCATATCTATGAATTTGAGCAGCGTGAAGCCGTGCGCCATGTCTTTCGCGTGGCGGCAAGCCTTGATTCCATGGTGGTGGGCGAGCCCCAGATTTTGGGCCAGGTAAAGGAAGCTTATGCCGTGGCGCGCGGTTTGGGCGCGGTCCATTCGGCGCTGGAAGCGCTGCTCTCGCGGGCGTTTGCGGTGGCCAAGCGCGTCCGTTCGGAGACCGCGATTGGCAGTTCCAGCGTCTCTATTGCTTCCGTTGCCGTGCAGTTGGCGGAAAAGATTTTTGGTTCACTCGAAGACAAGACGGTATATCTCGTCGGCGCAGGCAAGATGGCCGAGCTGGCGGCGCGTCATCTGATCGCGCATGGCGCAAAAAACATTGTCGTCAGCAATCGCACGCATGAGCGCGCTGTTGAATTGGCGGAGAGCTTTGGCGGCAGCGCCGTCCCGTTTGAGCAGTTGCATGAAACGGCGGACCGCGTGGACATCATCCTTACCTCTACCGGAGCGCCCGAGCCGCTGTTCCGCCGCGAACACGGCGAGCGCCTGTTGAAGGGCCGGCGCAACCGGCCTATGTTTTTTATCGACATTGCCGTGCCGCGCAACGTCCATCCGGAAATGAACAAGCTGGATGGAATGTTTGTCTATGACGTGGATGATCTGCAGTCCGTGGCTTCAGACAACGCGGCCGAGCGCAGGAAGGAGGCCGAGCGCGCGGAAAAGATCATTGAACTTGAGGTAGACCGCTTCGCGTCGCGGATGAAGTCGCTGGCCGTGGTGCCGACGATTCTTTCACTGCAGGAATATTGCGAAACCATTCGTCAGGCCGAAATTGACCGCATTCGCGGCCGGTTAGGCGCCATTACGCCGGAACAGGAGGCGGCGATTGAAACCATGACGCGCGGCATCATCAACAAACTGCTGCACACGCCCATTACCACGCTCAAATCTTCCACCGATCACCCGGAGGCTGCTACCATCCATGAGATGATCCGGCGGCTGTTTAATTTGAATACCGGAAAACCCAAAGACTAAAGATTAATGGCAAAACTTCGCATCGGCTCGCGCGGTTCACAACTCGCACTGTGGCAGGCCAATCATGTAGCTGCTCTGCTGCGCGAAAAGGGGCACGCCGTGGAGATTGAAGTCATCAAGACCACGGGCGACAAAATTACTGACGTTGCGCTGGCCAAGGTGGGCGCCAAAGGCATGTTCACCAAGGAAATTGAAGAGGCCCTGGCCGCGCGCCAGGTTGATCTGGCGGTGCATAGCTTGAAGGACGTGCCCACCGAGATTGCTCCGGAGTTTGCGCTGGCCGCGATCATGAAGCGGGAAGATCCGCGCGATGCTTTTATCTCAGTGAAATTTACCGCGCTGGAAGAACTGCCGCGGCATGCCAAGGTCGGCACCAGCAGCTTGCGGCGGCAGGCCCAACTGAAGGCGTTGCGTCCTGATCTTGAAATATTTCCTCTGCGCGGCAACGTGGATACGCGGCTGAGGAAGCTGGAAGCCGGAGAGTATGACGCCATTATTCTTGCTGCCGCCGGAGTGAAACGTTTAGGTCTGGAGAAATATGTGCGCTCGCGGATTTCGGCGGACATCATGTGCCCGGCAGTGGGGCAGGGCGCGTTGGCGATTGAAGTTCGCCACGATGACGAGCAGACGCGGGCGCTGCTGGCTTTTTTGAATGACGCGGACACGCGGGCGGCCATCGAGTGCGAACGCGCTTTGCTGGGGGCGCTTGGCGGTGGCTGCCAGGTGCCGATTGGGGCGTACGCTGAGAAGCGTGGGGGCCGGCTTTATCTGCGCGCCATCGTTGGCCGTCCCGATGGCAGTTTGGTCCTGCGCGAGCAGGCAGATGGAGACAACGCGGAGAAACTTGGGCGCGAAGTAGCGCGGACATTGCTGGGGCGCGGCGGTGACAAGATATTAACGCAGGTTTACACGCAGGAAGTTGTGGTGCCGAGGCAGCCATGAAGACCAACAAAGAAGAGCCGCTGAGCGGCTGGCGAATTCTAACCACGCGCGCCAGCAAACAATCGGGCGGGCTGGCCAAGCCGTTGCGCGATATGGGTGCAGAGGTGGTGGAGATTCCAACCATTGAGATCAAGCCGCCCAAAAGCTTTAAGGCGCTAGATGCCGCACTGGGCAGAATCGGCAATTATGACTGGCTCATTCTTACCAGCGTGAACGGCGTGGAAGCGCTGTTTGCGCGGCTCAAAAGGCTGCGTATCCAGCCGGCCAAGCTGAAACATCTGCAGGTTGCCGCCATTGGTCCAGC
>DATBCN010000710.1:0-2072 GCA_036270475.1 Candidatus Angelobacter sp.
ACGAAAATACAATCTGCAAATGACCTGCGTTCCACTGGAGAAGCTGGACCAGTACGACTGCGCGTTGATCGTGACCGACCACACCGACTACGACTATAAAAAGATTGTGGCTGAATCAAAGCTGGTAGTGGATACGCGCAACGCGACGAACGGCATTCAGTCAGAAAAAATTGTGCATTGCTGAAGAGCAGCACTTAGCAATTAGTAATTAGCCGTTAGCAATACCGAGAAGGCTTGCGCCGCGGATTTTCACCGATTAACCATGCATGGGGCGATGGCCCCGCCCTGAGTGATGAAAAGGAACTTGAGCGGGAGGAAAATAGTACGGCTGGACGAAGTGAATCGATCCGCGTAATGGCGGGATAGACCCTGTCGATTAACCTGATTCGGCTGACGTGCAAGAACCCTGAAATGGCGCCCGAGTGCCCGTGGAACAACTTATCTAAGGTATACGTCGGCCCGTCCAGCGGGAGGCCAAGATGATATCTGCGGTGCTAGAACGTTGTGCCGGCATCGATGTACACAAAAAGTTCGTGATGGTGTGTGCGTTGCTGGGACCGGCTCAGACCAACCCCGAACCCAAGATTCGCCGCTTCGGCACCTGCAATGCCGAACTGGAACAACTACGGCACTGGTTGCAAGAGCTGAACTGCATGCATGTGGTGATGGAAAGTACAGGACCCTACTGGAAGCCAGTGTTTAACGTGCTGGAGGAAGCGGGCGTACAGACCACGCTGGCCAATCCCCAGCAGGTAAAGAACCTGCGTGGACACAAGACCGATATGAAGGACTGTCAGTGGCTGGCGCACCTGCTGCGGCACGGCATGATACGTCCCAGCTACATCCCGCCGCGACCGATTCGCGAACTGCGCGACCTTACCCGCCGGCGCAAGCAACTGGTACGCAATGGGGCCATGGAGCGCAATCGGGTGCAGAAGCTGTTGGAAGAGGCCAACGTGAAGCTAGGAAACGTTCTCAGCGATGTTTTTGGCGCTTCCGGACAGGAGATGCTGTTCGCGCTGGTGCAAGGTGCAGCGACCCCAGAACAGATTGCCCAGTTAGCCAAACAGAGAGCCAGGAAAAAGATCCCGCAGATTCAGGCTGCGCTGGAAGGTCATCGTATGAACCAAACCCATCGCGAACTGATTAGTCAGTGCATGGCCCATATGGCCTTCCTGGAGCAGCAGATCGAAGAAGTGGACCGGCAGATTCAGGACAAGATCCGCAGCTTCGGTTTGAGCGAGTCCTATGCCCTGCTGCAAACTGTTCCCGGCATGAAGAAAGAAGCTGCCGCCACAGTCCTGGCTGAGGTAGGAGCCAATGTAGATGCTTTCTCCACACCCGCCAAGCTGAGTTCATGGGCGGGGGTATGTCCTGGCAACAATGAAAGTGCGGGCAAACGCAAGAGCACAAGGACCACCAAAGGAAATCCTTACCTGCGTGACATGCTGCTGGAGTGTGCCTGGGCCAGTTCGCATCGCAAGAACTCGCAAATGCAGCACCGCTATCAAAGGCTGCAACCGCGCAAAGGACACAAACGGGCCATCGTGGCGGTGGCGCATGCTCTGATTCAAGCGGTCTATTACGTGCTCAGCACCCGGAAACCGTTTGTGGACACGGCGGAGCCGCCTCGCAGTGCTGCCACCGTGCACCGACTGATCCGCCATCACACCCGGAGATTGCGGAAACTCAGCTGTTGGCTAGAACGACGCACCCAAACGACACAAACCAACACCTTACAAAAACCACAGGTTACATCTGGATGAATACATTTTCGGAACAACGCCGACAAACGCGGATCAGGAAAACCAGGTAGAGGAAGTTTGGAATCGATTTGCTTACTCCCTATAGTTCGTCATCCCGATGACCGTTAAGCGAACACGCGCAGTCATCAGCGTACGAGTAGGGCGAGCTCTCTTCTTTGTATCCAGAAAGTTATCCTTTCACCGCGGCAATCTTTTTTGTTTTGCATTGCAGCAGGCAGGCAACGGCGGTAATGCTGCGCCGCAGGTAATAGCGGAACCCCATCACGATCTGCATCCAATCGAGCGCTGACATAAGCCCCCCGTTTG
>DATBCN010000711.1:0-22366 GCA_036270475.1 Candidatus Angelobacter sp.
GATCGTCAGTAGGGCGGTTTTCAGCGACCTTTCCCAGCAATTGATGAAACTTGCCATTCAGCAGCTTCAGCTCTTTTTGCGAAGCGGGCTGCGGGTGTGTCGCCATGGTCAATTATAGCTATAGCGTGAGGCATTCGGAAGTGTGAATGTGGCAGCCCCCGAATGGGGACTTGCTGCCGAAAATCCTGACCCTGAGTTAATCGAAGAGGAAGGACCTCTCTCTTTACGAGACGTTTAGGCAGCGTGAATGAGACGCAGCCGAAGCGGGAGCTTCCTGCCGAAGTCCTGACCGCGGCTACTCTTGTAACGCAAAAAGGACTAACGTAATCGTTCTAGCTGCTGTATAACCCCGCTTATTTTGGAGGAAGCACGAATGTCACTACGCTTATTGGCAGGCTCGTTATTACTTGGCTCTTTTGCCCTGGTCAGAGGGTTTATGCCCTCTCCGGCCGCACAGTCGCCGGAAAAGCCGTCGATCGGCCCCAAGTGGGAATATAAGGCGCTCAAACTGGATGCAACCCAGTGTTCGGTGGAAGGTCTGGTCGCCAATTCACTGAATGCTGCCGGCGATGAAGGCTGGGAACTAGTGAGCTATGAGCGGTTGTCTACTCTGTTTCCTAAAGACGCGGAGGGTACGTTGCTGATCCGGCCCGCTGCTACCGGCCCGGGCCGCGAGCACACCCCGCAGACAGCCGATTCCTTTGAAGGAACCATGACCATGAGGATGGCGCCAATGCAACCGGGGGCATGTAGATTTCTGTTCAAGCGGCCAATCCCCGTGACGACAATCAAAAGATAAGGCAACAACTCTGTGAAAACTGCGGCAGGCGAGCGAAACGCCTGCCGTGCAGGAACGGCAGCCGCACCGCTGATAATCGCGATTGGATCGTCAATTTTTTTGGCTCGAAGCTGGTTCCTGCAGCTTGCGTCGAAAGAAATCCACGGTCATGTCGCCGACCTCCGGCCCGATCGAGTGTTCTCTATCGGGAAACAACTTGATCTCAAATTCTTTGTGCAGTTGCGTAAGGCGGTCACGCAAGAGTTTTGCCTGGCTCACCGGAACATTCTTGTCCTTCTCTCCATGAAGAATCAGCACCGGGCACTTGAGCTGGTCCATCCGCAGCACCGACGAACGCTCTGCAATCGCCTCTTTCGTCATGCCGGTCTCGGCCTTCATGTTCTGGCGGACGCCGGGCAAAGTGCTTTCGTCATACAGCCTTTTGAAATCATAGACACCGGCTCCCAGGACCGCGGCCTTCACATCATCAATTTGCTCCGCCAGCAGTGATGCGGCCATACCGCCACGCGAATACCCGTAGATGGCCATGCGCTTGGGATCGACGTAAGGCTCTTTCTGCAACCTTCGATATCCCATGGTCAAAACCGCCAGCGTTTTCGGCCCAACAAAATCCGCGGGGCCATCCGATTTGCCAAACCCAGGTTGCGTCACCGCTACGCCTGAAAACCCCTCACGCGCAAGCCGCATGCCAAGTCCTGCCAGGTCGCGCGCCGTGCGCTCATAGCCGGGAATCATCAGTACGCCTGGAAACGGCCCGCCGCCCGCGGGGACAAATGAAATGGCTTCTATATGCTTCCCGTCAACATCATAATCATATCGGCAGACCTTACCGCCCGACTCCAGCTTTGCGCAGCCATCTTTGTCCATGCGCTGAAGAACGTCGGCCACGACGTTGGGCTGGGCCGAAACGGGCTGGACTAATAGGAAAGAGGCAACAACTGCAAGCATCCATGAGCAACAAATTCGTTTCGCCGATGAGCTCTGCATTCCTTCATGCTCCGTAATTCATTTGAATAAACACGCTTACTTACGGCCTGGCCCCGCCCGTATGCACTCCCGTTTTCAGGTCCACTTCAAATGGCACTTCTTTGTCGGCAAGCGCGTCCCATCCATGTCCTTGCAACGTGTCGCCCTTGAGGCCGGTAATCGTCAGGCCTTCCCAGGAGAGACGTTCCGTGGTCCACAAAATTCCCGCGCTACCCAATGCCGTGATGGAAGTAAATCCGGCAAAAAGCAGCAGCCCATGTTGCGTGAGCGCGCGCAAATCCACGACCGGGCTTTGCTCCACCCTCAGCCATTGCGCCGGATCGTCAGCCTTTACGACATAAGCATAACCGCCAACTACCGTGCAGAAAGAATCTGGGTCAGGCGACGAGCACACTTCACTGATTACCTGGTCCGACTCAAAGCCCAGAGCAAAGAAGCCGGCCCAGGCCGGGCCGTGCCTGGGCGTAATGCGCAGATAGGCTCCGCTGCGGTCGCCTTCCTCAAGCTCCGCGGGAAAATGATACAGCTTCTCCACCGGATGCACCGGCGGAGCAGCTTCCAGCACCCTGATTTCATAGCTGCGGGGAAAAGTAAAGTCGAAACGGAAGTGCTGTTTCATGGAGTTTTCTGGAACATATAGATCAGGGCTTGTGCCCTTGCGCCGCAATAAATTCCTGCACCCTCTCCCGCACGCTCTTTACATGCACAGGCAAATCCAGCCTGCTTCCATCTTCCAGAAGCGGCAGGAGCTTGTTAAAGTCCGGCCATGAGTGCGAGCCTATCAACATGATCCGCACCGGATGAAACAGGTCCTTCCCTTTCGCGCCCGTCTCGGCTTTGATCTCATCCATGATCGCCTTAAAGCGCTCCGCCGTCAGTGGCGATTCATTCGCCGCGCGCTTCGCAAACGCCTGCATCACCGATTTTGCTTTGTCGCTGGCAAACACTTCGGCATTTTCCGGCAGCGCCAGTGCAGCCCTGGCATCATGATGGAAAATGATCTTCGCCTTCTCCGGCAACTGATCAAACTGGTCCACATAAGGCACAAGCAGATCAATCATGCTGTGTGTCCATCCGCTCACATTGCCGTTCACGCTGGCCGGCAGCAAACCTGCACGCTGCAAGGCTTCCGTTCCCAGTTGATGGACGCGCTCCGCAGGCGCTTGTTTGATGTAATGCCGGTTGAGCCAGTTGAGCTTTTCGGTATCGAACACGGCTGGCGAAGGCGTTACGCGCTCCAGCGAAAACTCTTTGATCAATTCGTCTTTGGGGAAAATCTCGCGATCCCCGCCGCTCGGCGCCCAGCCCAACAGCGCCAGATAATTCATCAGGGCCTCAGGCAGAATCCCCATCTCTTTAAAGTTCGCTACCGAGGTTGCTCCATGCCGCTTGGACAATCTCTCGCGGTCCGGGCCCAAAATCGTGGAAAGATGCGCGAACTCCGGCACTGGCAGTCCCAGCGCTTCATACACCGCCACCTGCTTCGGCGTATTGGAAATGTGGTCGTCCCCGCGGATTACGTGCGTGATCTTCATATCGGCATCGTCAATCACCACCACGTAGTTGTAAGTGGGCATTCCGCTGGACCGGACAATAATGGGATCGCTCACCACTTCATTCGAAAACTCAACATCGCCGCGCACAATGTCATGGAAGCGTATGGGCCGCTCTGGAATCTGCAGCCGGATGGCCGCAAGCTCGCCCGCGGCGCGGCGCCGCTCCGCTTCCGCAGGGTCAATGTTTCTGCACTTGCCGGAATAGTTTGGCTGGCGCTGCTCCGCCATGGCCTGTTGGCGGTCGCGCTCCAACTCCTCGGCAGTGCAAAAACAGTAATAGGCTTTGTTCTCGTTAATCAGCCGCTCTGCATAGCTGCGGTAAACATCCATCTTGTCAGACTGGCGGTATGGCGGATACGGCCCGCCCACATCAGGCCCCTCGTCCCAGTCAATGCCCAGCCACTTCAGGTCTTCCATGAGCTGGGTTTCGTAGCGCGCCTCGCTGCGCTCAAGATCTGTATCTTCGATCCGCAAAATAAACGTGCCGCCCCTTTGGCGCGCAAACAGCCAGTTAAACAACGCCGTGCGGACGTTGCCAATGTGCAGTTGCCCGGTGGGCGATGGAGCAAAGCGGACGCGGACTTGATCGGTCTGGGCCATGTATATCCATGGTAACAAAAGCGAATTAGGCCCTGCTGCGGGCCAACGCCACAGCTGGAAATTTCATCTAACTTCAAGACAGCAGCTTCGGTTCCCTTTCACCTTATGCCTTCCAGCGCCATTGGCCCATTGATTCTTTTTCTCGCCGTTCTATTGACTGGCGCGCATCTGCTCGGCTATCTGTTTGCGCGCTTGCGCCAGCCGCGCGTCATAGGTGAGATTTTGGCTGGCTGCCTGCTGGGGCCATTTGTTCTGGGCCGCCTGCCTGCCTACACGCACTTTCTTCAGCTCGATGTGGCTGCTCCGCAAAAGAAGGCCGCGCTTGACCTGCTCTACTACCTCGGCCTTCTGATGCTCATGTTTCTCTCTGGCGCGGAGACAAAGGCCCTCTTCCAGAAACACGAACGCAAACAGATCGGATGGCTGGCAGCCGTGGGCACGGCGTTGCCGTTCTTTATTATGCTGGCCCTGGGATCGCTGCTGCCGCTCGACTGGTTCATGGGCGTTAAAGCGAACCGCGCTTCGCTGTTGCTGGTGATGAGCATTGCCGTGGCGGTGACGTCTATCCCCGTGATCTCGCGCATCTTCTTCGATCTCAAAATCCTGCACACACATTTTGCTCGGCTGGTGCTGGGCGTGGCAGTGCTGGAAGATATCGTCCTCTGGGCGGTGCTTGCTGTCGCCACCGCCATCGCCGATTCATCCGGACTTCCTGCGCGAAAGATTGCTCTGCATATCACGATTACGCTGGCCTATTTCATTCTTGGGCTGGTGCTTTTTCCGCGCGCCACCAAGCGCATTTCAAAATCAAGGTTCAATCTGCTGGCCATCAACTCGCCGGTCACGTTTACGCTGCTTATCGCTTTTGCTTATGTCGCGGTCGCCGGCCTACTGGACGTGAACCTGGTCTTCGCGGCATTCCTTGCCGGCTTTGCCGTCTCCCGCAAACGTCTGGGTGACGCGCTGGCAACGATCTCCGGCTTTTCTTTCGCGCTGTTTATTCCTGTCTATTTCGCGCTGGTGGGTTACAGCCTGATCTTTGGCAAGGCATTTTCCGTGACCATGCTGCTGGCGTTCCTGGCCGGCGCCTGCGTGCTGAAGCTGCTGGCAGTCGCTCTGGGAGCACGGCTGGCAGGCTTCCGCGGCCTGGATGTCACCAATCTCGCTGTCGCTACTAATGCTCGCGGCGGTCCTGGAATCGTGCTGGCCAGCGTTGCTTATGAGGCGGGCATCATCAGCGCCGCGTTTTATACCACGCTGGTAATCGTGGCCGTGGTCACATCCCAGGCAGCAGGCGCATGGCTGGAACTTGTGCTGCGCAAAGGCTGGCCGCTGCTCTCGGGCGATGTTGCACCGTCTTCAGCCACAGCCGTGGAGAAAACCCCAGAGCAGTTGGTGGCGTGAGAAGCACTCAGCAGTCAGCATTCAGCCTCCAAAAAACTTAACGCAAAGGACGCAAGGAGCGCAAAGGGACCTGGTTCAAGCCTTTCATTCCTTGGCGTTCTTTTGCGCTCCTTTGCGGTTAAAAAGCGTTTAGCTGAATACTGATGACTTGACTGCCGAATGCTCAGTCTGGTTGATTGCCGAGCATTGAATGCTGAGTGCTCGGTCTCAGATGCGTCTGGCTGATCCGGTCATGCCAGCCGAGGCGGTCTTCATCCACCAGCGCCCAGGCGTAGCCCAGTCCAATGGAAAACCCTGACAGTGCGCTTGCTGCCGCGCGGGTTTGGCGGTCAAGCATTGAGGTGGCAGTCCCGGCAAAAGTACAAAGCTCAAGCTGCGCCATGTTCATGCCGGGTGTTGCGCGGCGATAAGTAAGAAAGATGTATTGAAATAACAGCCAGAATATCCCGCCGGCGGCCAGCAGGCACACCATCGTAATGCGCGACTGTGGCATTTCTTCCGCCAGCTCTAAAAACGTCACGGCAAATACTCCTGTGGCGATGAAGACAATTCCGGCATCCACCAGACCGGAAAAGAACCGTTGCCCCAGCGGCGCAGGCCGGGGAATCACGTCAAGGTCATGGTCCACGCGGGCTTCTTCCGGCTCCAACCGGATATCGGCAAAGCTGGGCAGCAACTCCATCTGGTGTCCAGCAAGCGCAACGGCCTTAACAGGAGCAGGCGGCGCGGACAAGTACACGTCATCTTCACAAACTGGCTCGGCGAAGACTGGCCTAGGAAAGACCGGCCTAGGAAAGACTGGCTCGGTCTCTGCAGCTTCAAATATCCTCGGCGTCTCCGGCGCCGGGTCAGCCAGTTCAAGCTCATCGAGCCTGACCTCCTCGACCGTGGGGACATAAGCAGGCTGGGTCCGGGGGAACCGTATGATCTTGGGCTCCTGCTTGACGTTCGACTTGACCAGGATCTCATGAAAGCGCTCTGGAGGCGGCGGCATGCGAGGTCCCTGCTGCTCCGCTCCAAAAGAGTGGGGCGTATCCGCGGAGAAATCCAGCTCCATTGCGTTTGGATCAACAGCGCGGCCACGCCGCGCACGATGTTGCTGGACGCGCGAGACTACCTCCTGCCGCCAGGCAAGGTCGGGCGCAGGGCCGTGCGTGCCGGAGCCAACTGGCGGCTGCGCAGGCTGAAGCGCAGCTTCAGCGCCGGCAAGAATTTCATTATCAAGAAGCGCCGAGCTGTTCCTTTGACTGTGAACGCAAGACGACGCCTTACCACAGACAGGGCAAGTCATGAGCAGGTTCGGAGATTTCGCCAGGAGCGGGAACACAGCCGGGCAGGCCAGGTTTTGCTTTCAAAAACTTACCGTGTTAACTTGCCTGTCTGGTCTCTAACGGCATGCGTTCCCAACATAAGTTTGTTATCACAGCAGGGCTGCTTTGTCACTTGTTTACCGCCGCGCCACTAGTGACAAGCCAGGCGCTCACGGGCCAGACCGCGCCAATCGCTCCCCTAGAACAAGCTGCACCAAGCCCAACGCCTGCCGAGCCATCCGCGCAAAGCGCAACTGCTCCTGCACCACAGCCCAGCAATTGTCATTTAGTCATCACAGCGCCTCCTGCGTCGCATCAGCCTGCCCAATCGGCAGCAGCGCCCAAAACCGAGCAGTCTACCTCTGGAACACCGGGTGCAAAAAAAGTGCGATTGCCCATCAGCGAACAGCAGCCCGTCATTATCGACGCGGGCGAGTGTGAAAAAGCAGGCGAGGTCTATACCCTGCGCCGTGACGTGGAGGTCCGCTTTGAGGACTACGATTTTCGCGGCGACCTGGTGACTTATGATGCCGCTTCCGGCGATGTCACCGCCAAAGGCCACGTTTCCCTGGATGGCGGCCGGCGCGATATGCACATCAGCGCCACGGAAGGGATTTACAACATTCACTCGCAGACAGGAAAGTTTTACGACGTCCGCGGAAGCACCGGCGCGCGGTTTAAGGGCAGAAGCGTGACGCTCACTTCCTCCAGCCCCATTTCGTTTACCGGAAAGCTGGTGGAACAGATCGGCCCGGACACTTACATCCTGCACCATGGATCAGTCACCTCTTGCGAGCTGCCGCATCCCAAGTGGACCTTCAATGCCGTGAAAATCATTTTGAAGGTGGGAAATTCCGCGCATATTTACAACACCACCTTCCGGCTCAAGGGCGTTCCGGTTTTTTATTTGCCCTATGCGTCGCCTCCGGTGGAGCGGCTGGGACGTCAGACCGGATTTCTGATTCCTAACTTCGGCACTTCCAACACCAAGGGCACGGTGATTGGCGATTCTTTCTACTGGGCAATCAATCGCAGCATGGACGCCACTCTCGGCGGCGAATATCTTTCCAAAAGAGGCTGGTTGCTGCAGGAAAACTATCGCTATCGTCCCAGTGAAACCTCTTTCCTGAACCTGAGCTATTTTGGCGTGCTCGATCGTGGCATCACCTCGAATACTGTGGATCTGGCCGGCAATCCAGTCAAGCAAACAGTGAAGCAGGGCGGTGAAGACGTAAAGCTCAACGCTGAAACCACTTTTGCCAACGGCATTCGCGGCGTGGCCTCCATCGATTATTTAAGTTCGTTCATCTTCCGGCTGGCCTTTACCGAGAATTTTTCCCAGGCCGTGGATTCCGAGGTGAAATCCGCCGCGTTTCTCTCCAAGAGCCTGCAGGGATTTTCGTTTAACACATTCCTTGCCCGCTACCAGAATTTCCAAAGCAAAAACAACGACGATGCAATCACCATTCTGCACACTCCGGGTTTTGAAGTGTCCAGCGTGGACCGCAAACTTTTTAGTTCGCCGGTCTACTGGTCTTACGATGTTGCCGCAGAAGGGCTGCGGCGCAGCCAGCCCGGCTTTGTCACCCCCGGCGTGGTGGGCCGGTTTGATGTTGATCCTGACGTGAGCTTGCCCATTTTTTACCGCGGCTGGACCTTCCGTGCGGACGCCCAACTGCGCAACACCGTCTATTCCCAGCAGCAATTCACGGTGCAAACCAGCACCGTGCCGCCGGCGGCAATTGAAGTCCCCCAGCATGATGTTTTCAATCGCCGCGACATTTCCGCCAGCATAGAACTGCGTCCGCCTACGCTCACCCGGGTCTTTGACAGGACGATTGCCGGCCGCAAAATCAAACACACCATTGAACCGCGCCTGGTCTACCGCTACACCAACGGCGTGGAAAAATTTGGGTCCATCATTCATTTTGATTTCCGTGACATCCTCAGCAACACCAATGAAGCTGAGTTTGGCCTTTTACAGAGACTGTATCTCAAAAAGAAAAATTCGGATTGTGGCCAGGAACCGGCCGGCGCGGCACAGGCCCTTCCACCGCCCACCCCTTGCGCTCCAGCCGGAGCAGACGAGTTTGTAAGCTGGGAAGTCAAGATGAAGTATTTTGCCGACCCAACTTTTGGCGGGGCCGTCCCGGAAGTTCTTGCCGGCGCAAACGGAACGCGCACCGTGCTGACCACTACGGCCAGCTTTACCGGCATCGCTTTTGTGACCGATCCACGGCGCTTCTCTCCCGTGGTTTCACGGCTGCGTATACGCACCAGCGGAAATAGCGATCTGGAATGGCAGCTTGACTATGACACCAAGAAAGGCCGAATCAACTCCAGCACGTTTTACACCGGCTTCCACTTTGGCGACTTCTTTGTCGGCGCCAGCCATGCTTATTTGCAGGTCCCGGGAGAGGTAGTCATTGATCCGGCAAATCCCGGCAAGAACCTGAATACCTGCATCCCGCACGTTTTGAACCAGCCAGCTTGCGTGCCTCCGCTCTTTGACCAGATACGCGCCCAGCTTGGCTATGGCAGCCCCACCAAGCGCGGATGGAGCGCTGCTGCCAACATCGGCTTTGACCGCGAGTTCAACCTGCTGCAATACTCCGCCGCGCAGACCTCTTACAACTGGGATTGCTGCGGCGTCAGCTTTGAATACCGGCGCTTCTCGCTTGGCTCTGTGCGCAATGAGAACCAGTATCGTTTCGCTTTCACATTGGCGAATATCGGATCGTTTGGAAATCTGAAACGGCAGGAACGGTTGTTCTAGTAGTTTTTTCTTTAATCCCGAACGCAGTGAGGGAACCCTGCTCTCGTCATGCTCTTAAAACTAATACGAGCCTGGTAACCACGCGGCGCACATTTTTGGCGATAGCGATCCCTCGCGGAGTTCGGGATTTCAGAAACAGAAGCCGCACTTAAGGTTTAAAATCTAGCAATGGATCTGTCCTCCAAGCAGCAGAGCCTTAAAGACGCTCTCCGTGCGTTGGGCCGCACACTGGTGGCGTACTCCGGCGGCGTTGATTCCGCTTATCTGGCATGGATGGCCCATCAGGTGCTCGCCGACAACATGCTTGCCGTGATCGCCGATTCACCCAGCCTGGCGCGCACGCAGTTGAATGATGCTTTGGCTTTTGCCGGGGAATACGCCATTCCTGTGGAAGTAATCCAGACGGCGGAGATGGACCGCGTGGAATATGTCCGTAATGATCGCCAGCGCTGCTTTCACTGCAAGGACGAGCTTTTTCAGGTGATGGAAGCATTTGCCGCCCGGCGCGGCTTCCAGTCGATTGCCTACGGCGTAAATGTTGATGACCAGAGCGATTTCAGGCCGGGGCAGACAGCAGCTCGCCAGCACCATGTTGCTGCTCCACTTCTGCAAGCCGGTTTGAGCAAGGCGGAAATTCGCGAGCTGGCGCAGGATGCCGGCCTACGCGTCTGGGAGAAGCCTGCCTCCGCGTGCCTTTCGTCCCGCATTGAATATGGGCGGCCTGTTACCCTGCAGGCGCTTTCTGCCGTGGAACAGGGGGAAGATGCACTACACGCCCTGGGCTTCCGCCAGTGCCGGGTACGGTACCATGGAGAGATCGCCAGGATTGAGATTGCCCGGGACGAACTGCAACGCGCCCTTACTCCGGAAATGTTTGCCGAATTCACCCGCGTTTTCAAGGGCTTGGGGTTCGCTTTTGTGGCCCTGGATACTGAAGGCTTCCGTTCTGGCTCCATGAATACGGCCATCCCGTCCCACCCGCTGATTAAGCTCATCTCATAGGTATTCTGGCCCGCCCTCATGAGATAATTTAGGCAGTCAGGTTTTTCAAAAGGTGGTCTATTTTGGCTAGATTTAGCGGCATTTTACTGAACGTTGTCCTATTTCTGCTGCTGGCCGGTGCGGCTTGCCCAGCGCAGAGTGCAGAGGCGCCCAAGAAGGCAGCTCCCGCGGCAGGCAAGAGCAAGGCATCCGCCAAGAGCAAAGCTGCAGCGGACAAAACCGAAGCCGCAGCCAGCCCGGCAGACAAGGCTGAGCCTTTGTCCCCTGAGGTCGTTCACCGGATACAGACTGAAATTCGCACGCACTATAACGTGCCGCAGCAGATGACGATTTCACTTGGCGATCCCAAGCCGGGCGCAATACCTGGGTATGACGATCTTCTGGTGACTCTTCTGGGTGGAAGCAAGCCGTCCAACCATGAATTCCTGATTTCCAAGGACCGCAAGACCCTGGCCCACCTGGATAAATATGATGTTTCCCAGGACTTGATGGCCAAGCTCGATCTCAAGGGCCGGCCGGTGCGCGGCAATCCTGAGGCCAAGGTAATGATCGTGAACTTTGACGATTTCCAGTGCCCGTTCTGTTCACGCATGCATGCCACGCTCTTCTCCACGGTTTTCAAGGAATATGGCGACCGCGTCAAGATTGTCTATAAGGATTATCCGCTGATTGAGATCCACCCCTGGGCTATGCGCGCTGCCATTGATGGCAATTGTTTGGGCGAGCAAAACAATCAGGCGTATTGGGACTTTGCCGACTATGTCCATGGCAACCAGAAATTGGTGGCGGGCAAGTCTCGCACTGAGGCGTATGCCAACCTGGACAACGCCGCCAAGGAGCAAGCGCAAAAGCACCAGATGGACCAGGACAAACTGCAGGCTTGCGTCCAGAAGCAGGATGAAAGCGGCATCCGCGCATCCATGGCTGAGGCCGACAAACTGGGGATTGATTCCACTCCTACCATGTTCATCAACGGAGAAAAGTTTACCGGCGCCGTGCCGGAATCAGAGTTACGCGCCGTCCTGGACCGTGCCTTAGCGGACAACGGACAGGCCGCATCGCCGGCCAACGCAAAAAAGTAGCCAGATATCGCGAAACTCGAGTATCGTACCGTATCGGATTTGCCAGGGAGGCGAATGTTGATCCAGGCGCGTAAATATTGGAGCAGTGTATTCGTTGCAGGTCTTTCCTTGGCGGCATTGCTTCTCGCCGGATGTCCCGGCCGCGGCAATGACAAAGACGTAATGGCAAAGGTGAATGGCTACAAAATCCTGCGGACGGAAGTGGACAAGACCTACAACACCCAGGTCGCCGGATCTCCGCAAAAGCCCACCCCAACGGAAGAAGAGGCCCTGCGGCTGAATGTGCTTGGCCAGATCATTTACAACCAACTGCAGCTCCAAAAAGCGGAGAAGCTGGGCGTTGTGGCCACCGATGACGAGGTGGAGAGCAAGTTCAGCCAGGTCAAAGCGCCGTATGCACAGGAGCAGTTCCAAAAGCTGCTGAAAGACCGCGGTTTCTCTGAAGAAGATTACAAACGGGAAATACGCCGCAACCTTACCGTGGACAAGCTCCTGAACAAGGAAATTGCCTCCAAAGTCACAATCTCCGATACGGAAATCCTGAACTACTACAACCAGAACAAAGCGGAGTTCAATCTGATCGAGCCGCGCTACAGCCTGGCGACCATCTTTGTAAGCAACCAGCCGCCCAACGAACCCGGCCATACCAACGATAAAGCGCAAATTGACACGCAGGCAAAAAAGAAGATCCAGATTATCTATAACCGGCTGGAAAGCGGCGAAGACTTTACCGAACTGGCGCAGAAATATTCTGAAGACCCTGACACGGCCCGTTCCGGCGGGGCTGTGGGGCCGGTGCCGGAGTCGCAGATCAAAAATCTTGATCCCATCACCCGCGACGCGGTCCAGAAGCTGAAGGCCGGGCAATGGTCACAGATCATTCCAGCCGTTGATTCCCGCAGCCACCAGCAAAGCGGCTATCAGATTGTGCGGTTGAACGCCAAGGAAAACGCCGGTCAGCGCGACTTTAACGACCCCCAGGTGCAGCAGTTTATCCGCAACAAGCTGCGCAGCCAGCGCGAGCAGATACTGAAGGCCGCCTATGATGAGGTCCTGCGCGACAACGCCGAGGTCCACAATTACTTTGCCGAACAAATCCTGAAGAATTCAGGCACAAAGTAAACTATTCCACTTCCGCCAGTGATTGTCCGGCTTCCACGGCGGCGCCTTCCGCCACGCTGATTTTTCTGATCACGCCATTCTTTGGGGCCTTAAGCTCGTTTTGCATCTTCATGGCTTCAATCACAATCACGCTCTGGCCAGCCTCCACGGCAGCGCCAACGCCGGCAAGAATGCGGACGACCTTGCCCGGCATGGGCGCGGTGATTTTTTTTACACCGTGATCACTGGCGCTGGCCCGCCGGCGTGAACGGAATGAACGCGGGTCTTGCACCACAACGCTGTAGCGCTCTGGGCCGACAACAACATTGGTCTCCCCGGCCACGGTCTCTTGTTTTACCTCATACGATTTGCCGTCCAACAAAAGGGAAAGCACTCCATCCTGAATGGAAGCCGCGTCCAGGGGCCATTCACGGCCGCCCAACCGGCAATGCCAGTGATCGCCGTTCCGCGTGAATTCCACGCGATAGGTCCTCTCCGCGATGGTGACTTCATAAATCATCTTTCGCGGACCCCTTCGCTGCGAGCGGTGCTTTTCCACGCGGAAATGTCAGATGGTTTGCCATTCCCGGCTTTCGCACCGCCGTTCTGTCCATTTTTTTGCGGAGCAACTGCAGCAAACAATGCGGCGGAGACCGCGGCAATCTCTTCCAGATCAGTTGTCCTGGTCGTGGGCGTGGATTTTGCGGCCAGCAGACGGTCGAGAAAGCCGGTATCAATGCGCGCAGCCACAAAGTCAGGGTGTTCAAGAATCCGCCGGAACAGGGGCAGGTTGGTCTTGATTCCGCCGACGAAATATTCGTTGAGCGCGCGCCTCATCCGCGCAATCGCCGTGCTGCGGTCAGCGGCGTAAACAATCAGCTTGGCGAGCATGGGATCGTAGTCCAGCGGCACGGTCCAACCTTCATAAACGCCACTGTCTTCACGCACGCCCGGCCCTGACGGCCGCAACAGCTTCGTAATCTTTCCCGGCGAAGGGAAAAAATTATTCTCTGGATCTTCGGCATAGATGCGGCATTCCATGGCATGGCCGCGCAGGGCGACGTCTTGCTGGCGGAAAGGCAGCTTCTCTCCGCAGGCAATCCGCAGTTGCAGATGGACCAGGTCCAGTCCAGTTATCAACTCCGTCACAGGATGCTCCACCTGCAGGCGGGTATTCATTTCCAGAAAATAAAAATTGCGTTGCCCGTCCACCAGGAACTCGATTGTCCCAGCGTTGGTGTAACCTGCCGACCGCGCAGCCTGGACAGCTACAGCGCCCATACGCTGCCGCATGTCTTCATTGATGATGGCCGATGGCGCTTCCTCGATTACTTTTTGATGGCGGCGCTGTACGGAGCACTCGCGCTCACCCAGATAGACCACGTTGCCGTGCTCATCGCCCAGCACCTGTATCTCGATATGACGTGGGTCCTCAATGAATTTTTCAACGTAAATTTCGCCATCGTTGAAGCTGCGCTGGGCCTCACTCTGCGCGGTTTCAAAGCTGGATTTCAGCTCCGCCTGCGTCTTCACCAGACGCATTCCCTTGCCGCCGCCGCCAGCAGCGGCCTTAATCATGACCGGATAGCCGACCCTGGCCGCCATTTCTTCAGCTTCCGTCACCGAAAGTCCTCGGACCGAGCCGGGAACCATGGGCACGCCAGCAGCCTGCATCGCAGTACGGGCGCGCGTCTTGGACCCCATCAGTTCCATGGCGGACGGAGGCGGGCCGATAAATTTGATTCCGGCCTCGGTGCACGCTCGGGCAAAGCCGGCATTTTCAGAAAGAAATCCATAGCCGGGATGAATGGCTTCCGCGCCGCTGGTCTTGGCGATTTCAAGGATCTTTGCGACGTTCAGGTACGATTCACGGGCTGGGGCTGGGCCCAGCAAATATGCTTCATCCGCCTGGGTGACGTGGAGTGCGCGGCGGTCAACCTCAGAAAATACGGCAACAGAAGCGGTCCCCATTTCACGGCACGCACGGATGATTCGGACGGCAATCTCACCGCGATTCGCTATGAGGACCTTTTTGAACATAGTGGAAGCCTTTGATTGTAACAACAAAGCCCGTTGCCATTTTGCCGCAGGACTGTCGCACTTGCGTGCGCCATAAACAAAAAGCCCCTCCCGCAGGAGGGGCCAATCGATGAAAGCGTGCTACTTCTTGGGCTGGTCCAGAACAATACCATTGCTGGTCTTCTTGGCTGCAGCTTCTGCTTTTTTCTTGCGCGCGGCCATGGCTTTATCACTCCACTCGTTCGCCATCTTCACATATTCAGCCCGGGTTTGGGCGTCTTCACAGGTCATGTCATTGGCCTTGCGGCGATAGAGCAGGTTCATGTAGGCCATGGCATCGTCATAGTCCTGGCGCTTGTCGATTGCGGTCTGGAGCATCTTCATGCCTTCATCCACATTGGCGCCGTCTTTTGCCTTGAGCGAGTCACATATTTTCTGGCTGCCCTTGCCCTTGAGCTCGTCATCGACCTTAAGCCCCTCTTTTGATTTCACGTCAGCCGCGTCCTTGTAGGTGGCAGACCAGTCAATCACGCCGACTGAGTAATAGGTTTCCGGATCATTCGGATCAGCATCAATGGCTTTTTTGTAATACTCGCGGGCGTCATCAAACTTCTTCTGCTGCATGTAGAGGAAGGCTATGCCTTTGAGGCTGGTGACGTTGTTCTGGTCTTTTTCCAGCACCTGCTTGTACTGCTCAATGGCCAGTTGCGCGTTGCGCAGGTTTTCCGGGGTCTCCGAGCCGGGAACATACTGCTGGGCATACGCCGTGGCCAGATACATTTTGGCCACTTTCAGGTCGCTATCTAGATTGACAGCATTTTTGAAATGCTCAATCGCTTCCTCGTATTTGGCTTCCCGGAATGACTGGACGCCTTTATTGAGTTGATCGCGGGCTTTCAGCTTGTTGCAACCGGCCGTGGTCAGCAGGGCGGCTGCTAGGGCCAGTGCCGTCACAAGTCGTGCGGTCCTGTTCATCTTTGGTGCTCCTTACCGGAGTCGAGAAAATTTTTCCTGCGTTTGCCTTGAGAAGATAAAACCAATGGGGACGGGCGGTCTTCCGGCCATCCCCATTTTTTCTGAGGAGTCAACCAACTACTGTCCTGCTTCAATCTTGGCCGTGATCAGGCCAATTCTGTCGATCACATTGGTGCCCTTGGCTATATCAATTACCTGGGCGACATTTTGAAACTCCACGTCAGGGTCGCCTTTCACAAACATCACGCGTTCCGCGCGGGTCTTAAAGATGTCAGTCAGGCGCGTCTGCAGGTTTTCCAGCGCCACGTCTTCCTGGTTGATCTTCAATTTGACCTTGCCATTGTCCAGCGTTACCTGGACCACCACGGTGCGGTCGGTCTGCGTTTCTTTCTGGTTTGGCGGCGGCGGCTGCGGGACCAGCGCCTCAAGTCCTTTCGGCGTCAGCGGCGTGATGACCATGAAAATAATCAGCAGCACCAGCAAAACGTCGATCAGCGGGGTCACGTTGATATCGGCGGTTTGTCCGCCTCCACCGCCAGTTGTCATTGCCATAGAATTAATCCTCGTCTGTTTCCGTCTGTCCGGTCTTGCTTACTGTGACGGCGGCTTGTTCGGGTTCTGCCGCTGCTCCGTGAGAAGCCCTACCTGGTCAACGCCGGCAGAGCGGACATCGTCCACCACTTCCACCACTGCCTTGTATTTGGCGCGCGCATCAGCTTTTACAAACACCTGCTTGTTCGTGCGGCTGGAGACGCGGTCTTTAACTTTTTGCGTCAACTCTTCCGGCGTTACCTTTTGCGTATCCAGGAAGACAATGCCATCGCGCATTACAGCCACGATTACAGCGTCTTCCTTGTCCGCATCCGGAAGAGGCATGGGATTGTTGGCCTTGGCCAAATCCACTGACTGGCCCTTCTGCAGCATGGGGGTGATCACCATGAAAATGATCAGCAACACCAGCATCACGTCCACCATTGGCGTCACGTTGATGTTGGAATTTACTTTTGCCCCTTCATTACGAACTGATATAGCCATTGATTTGCTCCCGGCTTACCGGCGCACTGTGCTGCCAGCTGTCCGCTTCAGGAAATAGTCAACGAGTTCGCTGGATGAGTTGTCCATTTCCACGTCGAAGGCTTCTACTTTGCCAGTGAAATAGTTGAACATCATCACGGCGGGGATGGCGACGAACAGTCCCAGAGCGGTGGTTACCAACGCTTCAGAGATACCGCCGGCAACCGCGCCCAGACCGGTTGCCTTTTGCTCAGAGATCTTTTTGAAGGCGTTGAGAATTCCGATGACCGTTCCGAACAGCCCCACGAACGGCGACGTGGAACCGATGGTGGCCAGTCCGCCCAGTCCGCGTTTCAATTCCGCATGGACAATGGCTTCTGCCCGTTCCAGGGCGCGCTTGCTGGCTTCAATCTGCTCGCCGGGAATCTCGGTTGATTCGCCATGGGCCTTAAACTCCTGCAAGCCAGCGGTGACGACCTTGGCCAGATGGCTCTTTTTGTTGCGCTCGGCAACGCGAATGGCTTCATCCAGCTTGCCTTCACGCAGTGCGCCGGCGACCACGGGGGCGAACTGGCGTGACTGTTTGCGGGCCGCGCTGAATGCGATCCAGCGATCAATCATGACGCCAATGGACCACGCCGACATAATAAACAGAATGATGACGACCACCTGGGCCACCCAGCTCATCTGTTTCCAGAGGTGGATCGGGTCCCATCCGATAGTACCTGCGTCATCAGCAGCCTGCTGGAAGAGCCAGAAGGCGAACATGTGCGCTTTGGCGAGCGTGAGAGTTGCGATGTTTGCGACAAGCATGAGTTAAGTTTTCCTCCTCAGAACTTTTAGAAACTTTTTTGCCGAGTGCGTGCCCCTCTGCAAAGGGCCGGGCTAGAACAGAGAACAGCGCGACTCTAAAGGACGCGATGGACCTTCTTCATTTCCCAGGATCGGGGACGGCTGGCCGCCCCATCATTCGAAAAAACTGCTTTACATGTGGAACTGGACCTTAATCGTTGTTTCCACTTCCACTGGTTCGCCGTTCAAGATATACGGCTTATACTTCCACTGCTTCACGGCATCCATAGCTGCCTGAATGAGAATAGGATGCCCTTGTACGGCCCGAAGGTTTTCGATTACCCCGGTCTTACTTATGGTTGCCTGGAGCAATACATCACCCTGGATATGGGCGACGCGGGCCATTTGCGGATAAGGAGGCTGCACGTCATGAATCTTGTTGCCTTCCATTACTCCTGAAGAAACACGCATCTTCTGTGGTGTGGCCACTTTAGGCGGCGGCGCGGCTGTTCCGATGATGCCGCCAATCACTCCGCCCGCTGAACCACCTGGTACTCCACCCACAACACCACCCACAACTCCAGTGCTGGCCGGCGGGGCTTCTTCTTCCGTGATCATTTTGACCACTTTGGGGATCTTGGTGGGTGTGCGCAGGGCGCCATCCACAATTTCGCTGACTTTCTGCACATGCTGGATCTGTGGAGCAGCCGGCGGGGGCGGTGGAGGCGGGGGTGGGGGCGCAACTAGCCAGGTTGTGAGTTGCCCCTTGGGCAAAGCCTCAGTGAATATTAGGGGCAGCAGTACCAGAAACCCCACCAATCCAAGCTGAACCAGAGTAGAAACCAGTCCGGTCCATTTCTGGTTGGTCTTGATTCTGCCACCGGATTCCATCAGGCTGTCTTCAAACATGCCTATTCTCCAATCCTAGGGGACTCGTACGATAATTAAATTGGACACCGGGACTGCTTGTTTTGCTCCCAGAAACCGCGATTTTTTTCTGGCCCTATACTTTGACGCGAACTTTACCCTTCGCGCCGGAGGTTGGCAACGGAATTGCCCCTTTTCCCGAGTTGGAGCGCCATTCCGTGTATGCCACTAGCATGGGAGCCGCCACGGCAATCGACGAATACGTGCCTATTATGATGCCGACTACCAGGGCAAAGGAGAACCCGTGAAGTACTTCGCCGCCAAAAAGATACAACGAGAGCACCGTCAGGAAAGTAAGGCCTGAGGTCAAAATGGTCCGGCTCAGGGTCTGATTGATGCTCTTATTGACGATCTCTGACAGACTCTCCCGCCGCATGAGCTTGACGTTCTCTCGAATGCGATCAAACACCACAATGGTGTCGTTCATCGAATAGCCAACGAGGGTCAGAATCGCGGCGATAACAGTAAGCGTTATCTCCTGGTTCGTCAAGGAGAAAGCGCCTACGGTGATTAAGGTATCGTGAAAAACCGCCACCACCGCGGCCACGCCATAAATAAGTTCAAAACGGAACCACAGATAGACCAGCATGGCGATCAATGAAAAACCCACCGCCAGCGTTGCCTGCTTCCGCAACTGGCCGCCTACCTGGGGACCCACCACGTCCCCGCCGCGCACCCCGTAGTTGCCCGCGTAAAAATCCTGCTTGAGTGATTCGACTATCGCGTCCGGCACAACGCCCTTCAAATCGTCAAGGTTCTTGATGATGCCGCTGTGCTCTTTATCGCGGAAATCCATCACCCGCCGCGCCTGGCGGTCATATTCCGCCGGTTCAGCGTGCAGGGCATCGCGAAAACCAATCTTGTCTCGCACCGCGGAAAAGCCAATCCGGTCACTATTGTTGATGTTTTGCTTGCCTGGGACAGGGTTGGTTTCCAGCGCATTGATGATCTGGTCCTTGCCCTTGGAAATGTCGGCTTCGCTGGTGTCTTTCTGGTCCAGCTTAATCACCACCTCATTGTCAACGGCTGCGCCATACCGCTGGATGACGGCATTGTGCAGTCCAGCCTTGTCCAATGCCGCGCGAATCACGCTGGTGTCCGGCGCTTGCGCGAATTTCACGTACACCAGGGTGCCGCCGCGGAAATCAACGCCCAGCGGAATGCCGTGCCAGAACATCATGGAAAGAATGCCAGCCACGCTGAACACCAGCGAGAAGCTGAGGAAATACCACTTTTTGCCCAGGAAATCGATGTTTGTATTGCGAAAAAATTCCACTGTGTTTGACCTTTTGAGCTAGATGCTGAGGGCTTCGCCCCGGCCCTTGCGGCTAAGGACAGCATCGAAAATTACGCGAGAAACAAAAACCGCGGTAAACAAATTGGCCAGCAGACCAAAGATCAGCGTAAGTCCAAATCCGCTGACTGGCCCGGTGCCCACAAAAAATAAAATCAAGGCGGAAACAATGGTGGTGACGTGTGTATCCAGAATCGTGGTCCACGCACGGTCAAATCCCTGGTCAACGGCAGCGGCAGCAGCTTTGCCATTGCGCAACTCTTCCCGGATGCGCTCAAAAATCAGCACATTGGAGTCCACGCCCATACCTACGGTTAGAATCACTCCGGCAATGCCGGGCAGCGTCAACACCGCGCCAAAAAAGCCCATGAAGCCAAGCAGGATCACCAGGTTCAGCACCAGCGCCAGGTCGGCGTTGATGCCCGCGCCCCGGTAGTACACCAGCATAAAAATCAGCACGGCGGTCATTCCGGCCATGGCGGCAGTCATGCCGGCCTTGATGGAATCGGCGCCCAGTGAAGGGCCAACCGTCCGCTCGGTGAGATAGTGCAGGCTGGCCGGCAACGCGCCGGAACGCAGCAGCATGGCTTTGTCTTTCGCATCCGCTGGAGTGAGATTGCCTTCAATAATGCCGCTGTCCGTAATGCGGTCGCGAATCTCCGGCGCTTCAATCACTTTGTTGTCCAGGACAATCGCAAGATTGGCCGGGTCCTGGCCGCCTTTTTTGTGCAGTTCGGTGAACTCGCCAAACTTCTTGGCTGGCTCGGGATTCAGATAAAAATTGATAATGGGCTCGTTCGTGTCAGATTTTGTGCCCTCGCGTGCGTCGCGAATGTCAGTTCCGCTGACCACCGCGAATCTTGACACCAGGTACACAACATCGCTTCCGCCCCGGCTGGCTTTGCCGTGGAGCAGCACCGTATTCGGCGGCAGAACGTTGTTGTACCGCTGCAGGGCCTCTTGTTCGGTGGCAAACTCGCCGCGCGATTCGCGCAATTCCAACCGCGCGGTGGACTGAATAATGTCTTTCACCCGCCCTGGATCATCCACGCCGGGCAGTTGGACCAGTATCTGGTTCTCGCCCAGGCCGTTTTTCTGGATCAAAGGCTCGCTTACCCCCAGGCTGTCCACGCGCTGGCGGATGGCTTCAATCGACTTCTCCAGCGTGTCGCTCTTGAGCTGCGCCATCCGCTCTGGCTTCATGGTGAGAACATAGCTGTTCTCCGCGCCGCCCACCACGGAGTAGCCCTGCAAATGGTCTGACACAATGCTGCGAATCTGTGACGCAGCATCCAGCGGCGCGCCTTTCAACACGAACCTGTCCGGCTGGTTCGGATCGGGCTTGCTGATGTCGCTATAGGAAATGCGCGCCTTGGTCAGCTCCTGTTTCAGGTTTTCAATGGAGCGATCCGTCTCTCCATTGATCGCGTCGCTGACCTGCACTTCCAGAATCAGGTGCGTTCCGCCCTTCAGGTCCAATCCCAGGTGGATCCTGTCCAGCAATGCCTGCTTCAGGCCTTCCTTGCCCAGGCTTTTGGGGATTCCCAGCATGCCGTAAAGAAAAACGAGCAAGATTCCAATGATGAGTCCGGTTTTTATGAGTAAGTTTTTTTGCATGTCCTTGTGCCACTTCTTTTTATGCGGTTTTTTTCTCTTCTTCTTCGCGATTAATGGCCGTGATGGACGACTTGGCCACTTCCAGCCGCAGATTGTCCGGCGGCACGCGCAGATGCACCGCGTCATCCTTGAGTGCGATAACCAAGCCCCGGATTCCGCCGCTGGTGGTCACCCGGTCGCCGTTTTTCAGGTTGCTCAATACTTCCTGCCAGCGCTTGGTCTTGCGCTGCTGAAAATAAAATGTAGCAAAGATAAAAAGCAAGGGCAGAAGCAGGAAGATGCCCAGGCCGCCGCCCGCATTACCGGCCTGGAACAGATACATATTCATCGCGTTAATCATCATGCAAAGATTGCCTTCACAGCCGCACGCACACTCGCCTCTCTGGTGTGGGAGAGCTACAAACCTGGTTTGTGACCGCTGATCATACCGCCCGGGAACTCCGCACATGGCACAGAAGTGCCGGAGTATTTCGGAGGTTTACTTTTTTGTGTCGCCTGCATCAGGGGCGCTCAGACCAAGGACACACTTCCTGACAGCACTCCTGAGAGGTCCCCAAGCGTTATAGCATGACGCACCGCCCGCATGGTGTCAAGGTAGAACGCCAGATTGTGGATCGTGTTTAACACCGCGGCCAGGGGTTCCGCCGATACATAAAGATGCCGCAGATAGGCGCGGATATAACGCTGGCATACCCGGCAACCGCACCTGGGATCAGCCGGCCCCTGGTCCTGCGCGTAACGCGCGTTCCGTATATTGATGCGCCCCTCTGAAGTAAAAAGCAAACCGTGGCGGGCCGCCCGCGTTGGCAGCACGCAATCCATCATGTCCACGCCCATGGCCGCATACTGTACGATTTCCCTGGGATACCCCACACCCATTACATAGCGCGGCTTGTCCTTAGGGAGCACCTCCAGCACGGCCGCAATCATCTCCATGGTCTGCTCGCGCGGCTCACCCACGCTTAACCCGCCAATCGCATATCCGGGAAAATCCAGCTCCACGGTCCGCTCCGCTGATTCCCGCCGTAAATCAGCATGCATGCCTCCCTGCACAATGCCAAAGAGAGCAGGCGCATTGGGTTTGGTGACTGAGTCGTGGACCGCAGCCGCC